>NZ_JANODC010000021.1:0-4796 GCF_031412495.1 Rhizobacter sp.
CTGCAGCGCCAGCGCCGCCGTGCCGCTCGAGCCGCGGCGGCCGCAGGCGCGTGCGATCGCGCCCTGCGCCGGCCCGCACATCACGGCGCAGTGCGGGCCGCCGGCCAGGCCCATGAGCAGGGCCGACGAGGCAAGGGCGAGGTCGAGCATCGCCGGGCGATCAGAAACGCGGGTCGCGGTTGATCTCGGTCGGGCCGAGCGAGAGCAGCAGGGTCAGCGCGCTCGAGGCCGCGAAGAAGGCCCAGAACAGGAAGAAGGTCGCGGTATAGACGGCCGGTGCCTGCCAGCCGAAGGGCTCGCCGCCGAACCAGCGCAGGTCCGCCGGCTCGATCACGGCGAAGAGCATGCTCTCCAGGCCGCCGGCCGTCAGGAACGACGGCCAGAGGATGCGCGGCGCGCTTTGCGCGGTCGCCAGCCGCTTCATGGCCGCGGCGTCGCTGCGTGGTTGCGGCCCTGCAGCGCCGGTGCCGCCGGCGCGGTGACCTGGCGCAGGACGCGGTCGCGGTCGGCGCGCGGCAGCGCCGTCTGCACCAGCTCCGGGTCGGCGGTGCGGAAGGCGACGACGGCGACCAGCGAACTGGCGACGATGGCGGTCAGCAGGGCGCCGAGCACAAGCCAGAGCGGTCCGCAACGCCACCAGTCGAGCACAGGGCGGGGCAGGGGCAGGGGTGCGTTCATCGGGTTCTCCTCATCGCGGCACCACGAAGGTCGACTTCTCCTCGAGGCTCGCGGCGCTGCCGTCCGGTCGCGTCGAGTCGAAGCGGAAGCGGATCGGGTGCGCCCCGGGGCCGAGCCTGGCGGCTTCGGCCTGCGGCAGCAGCACCGTGACGGGAAGCCAGCGCGCCTCGGTGGCGCCGAGCGTCGTCGCGGTGGCGCTGGCCTGGGCGGCGGGCAAGCCTTCGACGCCGACGACGATGCGCTGCGGCGTCTCGGTCGCGTTCATGAGCTGGAC
The DNA here is from genome assembly GCF_031412495.1 of Rhizobacter sp. Lineage (GTDB taxonomy): Bacteria > Pseudomonadota > Gammaproteobacteria > Burkholderiales > Burkholderiaceae_C > Schlegelella_A. Next base: position 953 of record NZ_JANODC010000021.1, read on the forward strand.
CCGGTACACGTTCTCGATGTCGCCTTCGCCGACGATGCGCGACATCGCGCCACGATCCCGGACCACGTCGGCGCGCACCGGCGCGCGCGTCGCGAGGCTGACCACGAACACCGTGCCCACGGCCAGCAGGAGGGCGCCGTAGACCAGGATCCGCGGCCGGGCGATGCGCCGCCACATCGCCGCCGTCGGGAGCTGCTGCTCGATGCCGCGCTGCGTCGTGTAGCGGATTAGCCCGCGCGGGTACTTCATCTTGTCCATCACGCCGTCGCAGGCGTCGATGCAGGCGGCGCAGCCGATGCACTCGTACTGCAGGCCCTGGCGGATGTCAATGCCGGTCGGGCAGACCTGGACGCACAGCGTGCAGTCGACGCAGTCGCCCTTGCCGACGCTGGCCGGTGGGGCGCCGCGTGGCCGCGAGCCGCGCGGCTCGCCGCGCAGCGGGTCGTAGCTGATGACGAGGGTGTCCTTGTCGAACATCGCGCTCTGGAAGCGCGCGTAGGGGCACATGTACTTGCACACCTGCTCGCGCATGTAGCCGGCATTGCCGTAGGTCGCGAAGCCGTAGAACAGGATCCAGAACGTCTCCCACGGCGACAGCGAGAAGCTCGTCGCCTCGGCGAGCAAGGCCCGCGCCGGCGTGAAGTAGGCGACGAAGGTGAAGCCGGTCCACAGGCCGACGCCGAGCCAGACCGCCTGCTTGCCGACCTTTCGGGCCAGCTTGGCGGCCGACCAGGGCGCCGCGTCGAGCTTCAGCCGGGCGTGCCGATCGCCCTCGAAGCGGCGCTCGACCCACATGAAGATCTCGGTGTAGACGGTCTGCGGGCAGGCGTAGCCGCACCACAGGCGCCCGGCCACGGCGGTGAAGAAGAAGAGGCCGAAGGCGGAGAGGATCAGCAGGCCGGCGAGATAGATCACGTCCTGCGGATGCAGCACCAGGCCGAGGACGTAGAAGCGGCGCGAGGCGAGGTCGAACAGCATCGCCTGGCGGCCGTTCCACTCGAGCCAGGGCAGGCCGTAGTAGAGGATCTGGGTCAACCACACCAGGGCCCAGCGCCAGGCCGCGAACCAGCCGTGCACCGTGCGCGGCTGCACCTTCTTCTCGCTCACGTAGAGCGAGATCACTTGCTGGGACGGCGCGCCGGCCGCGGCCAGCTCGATCCGCGGCGCCGGGCCCCCCGCGCTCGTCTTCGTCATGGCGTCGACGGCCCTACTTCGGGCTCGGGAGCCCCTTGTGCGAGAGGCTCCAGACATAGCCCGTGAGGACGTGGATCTGGTCCTCGGTCAGGCGGCCCGCCTGGGCCGGCATGACGTTGGTGCGGCCGCGATTGACGATGTCGACGATCGTCGCCTCGCCCCAGCCGTGCAGCCACACCTTGTCGGTGAGGTTGGGCGCGCCGAGCGCAGCGTTGCCTTCGCCGCCGGGCCCGTGGCAGGCGGCGCAGGCGGTGAATTTCGAGCGGCCGCTGGCGGCGGCGATGGCGTTGTGCGGACTGCCCGCGATCTTCAGCACGTACTGCGCGACGTCCTGCACGTCCTTCGGGCTGCCCACGGCCGCGGCCATCGGCGGCATCGTGCCGGTGCGTCCCTTGCTGATCGACTCGGCGATCTTCTCCGCCGTGCCGCCGTGCAGCCAGTCGCCGTCGGTGAGGTCCGGGTAGCCCTTGCTGCCGCGCGCGTTCGAGCCGTGGCAGGCGGCGCAGTTGTTGATGAAGAGGCGCTCGCCGATGGCCATCGCGCTGCCGTCCTGCGCCAGCGCCTCGGCCGGTTGCGCACGGTACTTCGCGTAGATCGTCGACATCTCGGCGACGGCGCGCCGCTCCTCGTCCCGCAGGGCGCCGGCGCTGCTCCACTTCAGGGCCCCGGCCATGCTGCCGGCCCCCGGGTAGAAGGCGATGTAGACGAACGAGAACAGCACGGTCAGGACGAACAGCACCACCCACCACAGCGGCAGCGGGTTGTTGAGCTCGACCAGGTTCTCGTCCCAGACGTGTCCGGTGCTGTTGTCGTCGGCCATGGGCTTGCGCCGGCTGGCGATGTAGAGCAGCCCCAGGCAGGCGATCAGGGAGACGACGGTCGCGGCGGCGATGAAATGCGACCAGCCGTCGCTGAAGAAGTCGCTCATCGTGGTTCCGGTCCGTGGGGGGAAGGGGTGGACCCTGCGGGCGGGGCGTCGTCCTCGAGCGGCAACCGCGCGGCCTCGTCGAAGCGGCTGCGGTTGCGCCGTGACCAGGCCCAGGCGACGATGCCGGCGAAGACGCCGAACGAGGCCAGCGTGACCAGGATGCGGAGGGTGTTCACGTCCATGCCGGGCTCACTTCACGGCCGTGCCGAGGACCTGCAGGTAGGCGACCAGCGCGTCGAGCTCGGTCTTGCCCTTGACCGCGGCCGCCGCGCCGGCGATCTCGCTGTCGCTGTAGGGCACGCCGACCCGGCGCAGGCCGGCGAGGTGGGCGGCGATCGTCGTGTCGTCGACGAGCGCCCGCTCGAGCCAGGGGTAGGAAGGCATGTTCGACTCCGGCACCAGGGCGCGCGGGTCGATCAGATGCAGCCGGTGCCACTCGTCGCTGTACTTGCCGCCGACGCGGTGCAGGTCGGGGCCCGTCCGCTTGCTGCCCCACTGGAACGGGTGGTCCCAGACGAACTCGCCGGCCATCGAGTAGTGGCCGTAGCGCAGCGTCTCGCTGCGCAGCGTGCGGATCATCTGCGAGTGGCAGTTGTAGCAGCCCTCGCGCGTGTAGACGTCGCGGCCGGCCTGCTCGAGCGCGGTGTAGGGCTTCAGGCCGGGCACGGCCTCGGTGGTCGAGCGCTGGAAGAAGAGCGGCACGATCTCGACGATGCCGCCGATCGCGAGGGTGACCAGCACGAGGACGCTCATGAGCAGGTTGCTCGTCTCGATCCGCGCGTGGCCGCTGGGCTTGTCGGAGGTGCTCATGGGTTCAGGCGGTGGCTGCCGAGGCGGCGGCGATCGTGCCGGCGAGGCCGGGGCTGGTGGCGCCGGGCAGCGGGATGGCTGCCGGCACCGGCCGCCCCTGGCGCATCGTCATGACCACGTTCCAGACCATCACGCCCATGCCGCCGAGGTAGAGGGCGCCCCCGGCGAGCCGGATGACGTAGAACGGGAAGGTCGCCTTGACGCTCTCGACGAAGCTGTAGACCAGCGTGCCGTCGGGGTTGACCGCGCGCCACATGAGGCCCTGCATCACGCCGGCCATCCACATCGCCGCGATGTAGAGGACGATGCCGAGCGTCGCGATCCAGAAGTGCAGCTCGATGGCGCGCACGCTGTACATGCGCGTCTGGCCGAACATTCGCGGGATCAGGAAGTAGAGCGTGCCGATCGAGATCAGGCCGACCCAGCCGAGCGCCCCGGCGTGGACGTGGCCGACGGTCCAGTCGGTGTAGTGCGAGAGCGCGTTGACCGTCTTGATCGACATCATCGGCCCCTCGAAGGTGGCCATGCCGTAGAACGACAGGGCGACGATGAGGAACTTGAGGATCGGATCGTCGCGCAGCTTGTGCCACGCGCCCGACAGCGTCATGACGCCGTTGATCATTCCGCCCCAGCTCGGCGCGAGCAGGACCAGCGAGAAGATCATGCCGATCGACTGCGCCCAGTCGGGCAGCGCGGTGTAGTGCAGGTGGTGCGGGCCCGCCCACATGTACGTGAAGATCAGGGCCCAGAAGTGGACGATCGACAGCCGGTACGAGTAGACCGGGCGCTCGGCCTGCTTCGGGACGAAGTAATACATCATCCCGAGGAAGCCGGCGGTGAGGAAGAAGCCCACCGCGTTGTGGCCGTACCACCACTGGATCATGGCGTCCTGCACGCCGGCGTAGGCCGAGT
>NZ_JANODC010000022.1:0-11822 GCF_031412495.1 Rhizobacter sp.
CGGTCTGGCTTGTCACGGCTTGCCAGGCGGCGTCGGTGATGGGCTTGCTGCCTTGTGCCGCGCTCGGCGAAAGCGTCGGCCACCGGCGAGTGTTCATGGGCGGCGTGGTGCTGTTCACGACGGCGTCCGCACTGTGCGTGCCACACACGGGCCAACTGGCCGAACGCCGTCGCGGCGCTCGCCTGTGCGTTTGACTACTGGGCATACGCGCGATGGCTGGACCATCGTCAAGTCAGTGAGCTGAGCGTTCGTGGGGCGCTTGGGGAAATCGGAGCGCGGCGTTGCCCTTGGCGGGATGTAGGCACTTCCGACGCTGGCGTCGCTCTGGGGTCTGGGCGTCTACAGCGTTGACGACTGGGACGACAGCACGCGGCTCGCCGCTCGAGTGCCAGAGATGCTGTTGGTCGCGGTGATGGAGGAGCTGCTGATCCGCGGCGTGATCTTCCGGATCACCCAGCAGGCGTGGAGCAGTCGGTGGGCGTTCCTGCTTTCGACCGTCCTCTTCGTTGCTGCGCATTTGCCGGGCCAGATCAGCTGGATCGGCGTCCTCGTCACCGCTGCGGCGTCGATCGCCTTCAGGGCCGCTTTCCAGCTCACCGGGCGCTTGTGGTTGCCCATCGGCATGCACTCTGCCTGGAACTACATGTTTTCCGCTGTGCTGTCGTTGCCGGTCGCAGGTCACGAGGCCAGCGGCTGGGTTCGCGGCGAGCTGAAGGGCCCCGAGTGGTTCACCGGAGGGGCCTGCGGCATCGAAGAGTCCGCCGTCGCGCTGCTAGTGTGGGCGGGCGCGGGCCTGCTCTTGCTGCGCTTGGCTCACTCTTCCGTGCTGGCGCACGCCTTTCGGACGCAGCCGCGCAGCCAGCGGTGAGCAGCATCGCCATCCAGACGCGGATGCCACAGCATCGACACCGTGAACTCGGGAAGCGTCAGCGGAAGGGTAAAGCTCTGCATGCCTGCGAACAGGACGCCCGTGTGCCGCTCGTGGACGCAGCAAACCAGATCCGTTTCTCGGGCGAGTGCAAGCGCGGCCGAGAACCCGCCGACGATCGTGGCGACTCGTCGTTTCAGGCCGAGAGCTGCGAGGGCGTCGTCGATGGGGCCTGTGTCGTTGTCCCGGCGTGAGACGTGGACATGGGTCGCAGCGGCGAACCGCTCGGCTGTCATCTTTCCTTTGCCCAGGGGGTGTCCTTTCCGCACGACTCCGACGTAGCGGTCCCGGAACAGCGCCTGCGCACGCACCTCCGGGCTGATCGCCTCGTCGACGACGCCGGTCTCGAGATCCACGGTTGCATCGCGCAGCGGCCCACTGTCCTTGTCCAGCTTGTGCAGGAAGTGCAGGCGGACCGCCGGCGCCTGTCGTTCGATACCGGCCAGGAGACGCGCGCAAAAGTTCTCAACAAAGCCTTCACTGGCTCGCACCGTGAAGGTTCGCTCGAGCTCGTCGAGACGAAGCTTGCCTGCGGGTCGCAGGACCGCCTCGGCGTCGTTCACCAGTCTGCTGATCGATTGGCGGAGCTCGAGCGCGCGCGGCGAAGGGACCAGGCCGCGACCCGCGCGCACCAGCAGCGGATCGCCGGTCGCCTCGCGCAGCCGTGCCAAGGCACGGCTCATGGCCGAGGGGCTCAGGTGCAGTCGTCGTGCAGCGCGAGCCACATTGCCTTCGGCAAGCAATACGTCGAACGTGTAGAGCAGATTGAGATCCGGTCTGGACAAGGCGTCGCTCCCAGCGGCGTGCCGAGCGTAGCGGGTTGGGGATCACGGCGATTTTGGGGAGTACCCGGGAAGGCTGCTACCTGCGACCGCCGTTAGTCGATTCGCACGCCGCAGCTGCCCTTCGTCGCAAGCCAGTTGTTCTCTCGCACCCGGCTCCGACAATGAAACGCCACGACGAAAGCGAAACCACATGACCCGCCTTCTTCGACGCGGCCTCGCCGCACCGGCCACTCTGCTCATCGCAGCTCATGCGCATGCCTACGCGGCTACCCCACGACGGCAGCGCCTCGAGCCCGCGCTATGGGACCGTTCGCGCTCGACGTCGCCATCGTCGAGCCCACGATGTCGACGAACAGGAAGAAGCGCCGCCCGTCGCCAAGGCGGCGGGTACGAAGGTCACCGACAGGGAGGTGAGCACGCTTCGCTTCGTCCGGCAGTCCCGTGACCTGCGCTTTCGATCGAGCAGATCTGCGAGCTGCACGGCTTGTGGCAGAACCGAAGGCGCCCGAGTCGCCAGGTGAATGCGCTCGCGCAGGCACACACGAACAAGACGACCTCGTCTGCTTCGTTCAAACTGCTTCTCGATCGCCGGTAGCTTCAGTGTCTTCCCGGCTTTAGCCGGACCCCTCGGATCGCGAGATCGTCCCGACCCGAACCCGTGCTCCGCTTCAGCGTCGCTTTCATCGTCTGAAGCTCCTGCAGCTTCGGGTCGAGTTCCTGCACCTCCAGCAATAGTCCGGCGCAACCTCGACATTCAGCACACCATCGGATTTCTTCACATCGGCTGATTCGCTGCGAAGCGGACGTCTTTGTCGAAGGTGGTTGTGCACGTTGATGTCAAGCGGCCCGTCGGCCCGGAACGACCATGCAACCTTGTTCCGTGTGCCAGCTTGCTGCACACCTCGACGAACCTGCCGGCTAGGACTGCCAGCTGCTTGATGAACCGGCCGTCCGCGTCCCATGCAACGTTGACGAGCTCGGCGCCTGCTGTCACCGTTGACGCGGTCCGTGAGTGGAGGGCTGACGTTGCGACGGTGATAATGTCTAAGCTGCCTAACGGCCTTGATCGATGCCCCGACGGAGTTGCCGAAACCTGCCCTGTGCTAATCTGAGCGTTGTGAAATCGTTTCGCTACTGGCTGCTAGTGTTCCTGGCGGTCCTGCTCCCGATCAAGGCCGCTATGGCTGCAGCAATGCTGTGCCCTCCGGCCGGCATTGGTATGCAAGGTCAGCTTCGGGTGACGCTTCATGACCGTACAGCGGAAGTTGGCGTCACCCATGAGCATCGTGCTCATGAGCACGGATCAGCAGCCTTCGGCGACGAGGTTCAGACTGCGCCGCACGACCAGTGCAACTTCTGCTCGGCTTTCTGCTCGGTCACTCCCTTGGTCAGCGGCTTGCCTTCGTTTCTTCCGCCGCCGGCTCATCCAGCTGCGCTGTTCCCTGACTTTTCTGCTCCCCCGCCAAGCTTCCTCTCGGACGGGCAGGAGCGCCCCCCACGAACCATCTGACCCGTTGAGGCCTCCGCAAGAGGTCTGATCGGCCTCGTGCGCAGCCGCACGAGCTCCAGCTGACGTTGTCGTCAGCGTTTCAGATGGTTCGAGACAATGAATAATCTGCTTTCGCGTGCGGCATTGGCCGCCGCGTTGTTCGCGTCGCCCCAGGGGTTGGTTCTGGCCCAGACCATGCCAACGCCGGCGGCCGCCCAACCCGCGCAAACACTGCCGCGTGCTGCCCAGCGATCCGACTCTGCAGCGTCCGGGAGTGCAGCAGTACCGGCTTCCAACGCGTCTGCAGGGCCTGGTTACCAGTCGGCCTTCGAAGGCTATCGACGTTTCATCGACGAGCCCGTGGCGGCGTGGAAAGCGGTTAACGACAACGTAGGACGTATCGGTGGCTGGCGGGTCTACGCCCGAGAGGCCGCGGGCTCGCAAGCGGGCAACGCGGTAACCGACGCACCGGCTGCGGCCCCGAGCTCGCCCGGCTTGCGCCCCACGCCACCAGGCTCTGCTTCAGCGCCCGCGCCTCGACAGGCACCGGCGCCCGCCGGTGCGGCGTCTTCCGTTCACAAGAACCACAACTGAGGACATACGCGATGACGTCACGCAATGTGCCGTGCCCACGCCTTGCGATCGCCGCTATCGGCGCTGCGCTCCTACTGGGGGGATGCGCGAGCACCGCGATCAACGACAACTTCACCGCCGCCCAAAGGCTCACGGACAGACGGCTCGGTTCCGAGCTCAAGTGGCTGACCACCGATGAGGCTCGGCGCGAAGCGCAGGACCGGGTGGACGCACTTCTCGGCCAACCGCTCAGCGCCGACGATGCGGTCCGGATCTCGCTCGCACACAGCCCAGCCCTCCAGGCGGCACTGTTCGAAAGCGCCGCGAACTCGGCGGCTGCGACGCAGTCGGCACGGCTCCCGAACCCCATCTTCACTTTCGAGCGCCTGGTGCGCCGAGAGGGAGGCAGCACCGATCTCGACATCGGGCGAATGCTCAGCGTTTCCGTCTTCGATCTGCTCTTGTTGCCAACACGATTGCGCTTGGCCGACTACAGACAGCAGCAGATCCAGCTGCGGCTTGCAGGCGATGTGGTGCAAGCGGCGACGGAGGCTCGGCAGGACTGGGTTCGCGCCGTCACTGCGCAGCAATCCCTGCAGTATGCAGCGCAAGTCAAGGCGAGCGCCGACGCGAGCGCCGAGCTCGCGCGCCGGATGCAGTCCGCGGGTAACTTCAGCAGGCTGCAGCGGGCTCGGGAGCAGTCCTTCGCCGCTGACGCGGTCACACGGCTTGCTCACGCGCGACAAGCACGGCAGAGCGCTCATGAAGCACTTGTTCGGTCGCTCGGCTTGAGCGAGGCGCAAGCGCGGCAGCTGAAGCTCCCCGATCGCTTGCCCGACTTACCGAAAGCGCCGAGAACGGAATCGGAGGTCGCGCAGCAAGCGATCGACCAGCGGGTCGATATCCGCCTGTCCCGCGCCAATCTGGAGTTCGCGGCGCGAGATTTGGGTCTGTCGCGCGTCACCGGCTTTCTGAATGGATTCCACCTGGGCGTTGTCCGCAACAGCGAGACGGGCAAGCCGCCCCAGAAGGGATACGAGTTGGAGATTCCTCTGCCAATCTTTGATTTTGGCGATGCCGTACGTGCCGGATCGCAGGCTACGTATATGGCGGCATTGAACCGGACGGCTCAGCTTGCCGTGGATGCGTCTTCGCAGGTCCGGGAGAACTACGGCTCTTACCGGACTGCTTACGACGTTGCCCGCCATTACCTGGAAGAGGTGGTTCCGCTCCGGCGGACGATCGCGGAAGAGAACCAGCTCCGATACAACGGGATGTTCATCGGAGTGTTCGAACTGCTGGCCGATGCGCGAGAGCAGATTCTCAGCGTCAATCAGGCCATTCAAGCTCAACGCGATTTTTGGTTGGCCGACGCGGCCCTGCAGAGCGCCTTGATCGGCAGACCCAGCACGGCGCTGTTGATGCAGGCAGAGCCGACAGCAAGCACCGGCGGCACCGCCGGTCACTGACCTTCCTGGAGTAGGACAAATGACGACGAATCGACGACGATTCCTGGCTGGGGCCGCCGCCACGGGTGCCGCGGTAGCCGCTTCTACGGTGAGCAAGGTGGCGATGGCCGCATTGCCCGAGCCCGTGCTGCAGACCACGCCGAACACGATGCCGCCGCTGGTGCCGAACACCGGCAGGCCTTACAACCCTGTCGTGACGCTCAACGGTTGGACCCTGCCGTGGCGTATGAACGCCGGTGTCAAGGAGTTCCACCTCGTTGCCGAACCGGTCGTGCGCGAGATGTCGCCCGGCTTCAAGGCGCACCTGTGGGGCTACAACGGCCAGTCGCCGGGGCCGACGATCGAGGTCGTCGAAGGCGACCGGGTGCGCATCTTCGTCACCAACAAGCTGCCCGAGCACACCTCGATCCACTGGCATGGCCAGCGCCTTCCGAACGGCATGGACGGCGTCACCGGGCTGACCCAGCCCGCCATCGGGCCCGGCAAGACTTTCGTCTACGAGTTCGTCGCGAGGCGTCCGGGCACTTTCATGTACCACCCGCACGCCGACGAGATGGTGCAGATGGCGATGGGGATGATGGGCTTCTGGATCACGCATCCGAAGACCAGGCATCCGCTGATCGACGAGGTCGACCGCGACTTCGTCTTCCTGCTCAATGCCTACGACGTCGAGCCCGGCGCCTACACGCCGAAGATCATGACGATGCTCGACTTCAACATCTGGTCGTGGAACAGCCGCGTCTTCCCGGGCATCGATTCGCTGAATGTGCGGCTGAACGACAAGGTGCGCATTCGCATCGGCAACCTGACGATGACGAACCATCCGATGCACCTGCATGGCCACGAATTCCTCGTCACCGGCACCGACGGCGGGCCGACGCCGAAGTCGACACGCAAGTACGAAGTGACCGCCGACGTGGCGGTGGGCCAGATGCGGCAGCTCGAGTTCCTCGCCGACGAGGAGGGCGACTGGGCCTTTCACTGCCACAAGAGCCATCACACGATGAACGCGATGGGCCACGACGTGCCGACGATGATCGGCGTCGACCACCGCCAGGTCGTGCGCGACATCACCAAACTGATCCCGGACTACATGGTGATGGGCGAGCGCGGCATGGCCGACATGGCCGAGATGGAGATGCCGCTGCCCGACAACACGGCACCGATGATGAGCGGCGCCGGGCCCTTCGGTTCGGTCGAGATGGGCGGAATGTTCAGCGTCGTCAAGGTGCGGCGCGACCAGCCCCACCGCGACTACAAGGACCCCGGTTGGTACAAGCATCCGGCCGGCTCGGTGGCCTTCGAGTGGACGGGCGCGCTTCCCGATCCGGCACGCTTCGCCACCGAAGGCGGTCAGTCGATGCCGACGCGCGGCAAACCTGCGCGCGAAATCGAAGTCCAGGTTCGTAAACCGGCCGGGCACTCCAAGCATTAACTGTTCAGCCAAACACATTCAGTCCACTCAAAGGAACCCCACCATGTTTCGAACGATCGCCAAAATCTTGCTCTCGGCCACCATCGCTGCATCCGGCTTTGCGGTCCAGGCGCACAGCAGCGACCCGCACGGAAAGAAGGCGGGCCCGGTCAAGAAGGAGCAGAAGGACTGGGGCATCGGAGGGGACGCCAAGGCCGCCAAGCGCACAGTCAATGTCGGCATGCTCGACACGATGCGCTTCACTCCTGATCGGCTCGAGGTACGCGAGGGCGAGACGGTCCGCTTTCGCGTCCGCAACAAAGGCAAGGTGATGCACGAGTTCGTCATCGGGACCAAGGCCGAGAACGACAAGCACGCCGCGCTGATGCTGAAGTTCCCGGAGATGGAGCACGACGAGCCTTACATGGCACATGTGGCCCCGGGCAAGACCGGGGAGATCGTCTGGACCTTCAACCGCCCGGGGGACTTCGACTTTGCCTGCCTCATCGCCGGCCATTACCAGGCGGGCATGGTCGGCAAGATCAAAGTCGTGGCCGCAGGAGCGGGCAAGTGACTGCGATACGAGGACTCTCGCGTCGGCAGGTCGTCGCGACTGTCAAGGTGAAGGTCAGCGACACCGGCAACAACGCGGTGCTCGCCCGTCTGGGCGTCGACAAAAAGCACGGCTCCTGCCACACGGCGCTTGTCGGCAGCTATGCGATCGAGGGCCACGTGCCCGCGCGCGAGATCAGGCGGCTGCTCGCCGAGAAGCCCGCAGCGGTGGGCCTCGCCGTCCCCGGCATGCCCGTTGGATCTCCCGGTATGGACGGCGCCGTCTACGGCAGCCGTAAGGACTCCTTCGACGTGCTTCTGCTCACGAAGGACGGCTCGACCAAGGTCTACCAGCATATGGCGTGACTAAGGTTCGGCCAAGCCATCGGTAAGGTGCACAAGCACTAAGCCGATGGCGATTAGCAACCTGAATGGAGTTTTCGATGAACAAGACCATTGTTTTCCTGCTCGGCACCGCGTCCCTGGCTAGTACCGCATGGGCATCAGGTGACCATGGATCCCACGCAAAGCCCGCCGCCCAAGCCGTCAAGGCAACTGAACCGGCCACTCAACCGGCGGCCACCCAACCGACGGCGTCGACTTCGGCCATGGCCGAGGGCGAGGTGCGCAAAGTCGACATGGACAACAAGAAGCTGACGCTAAAGCATGGCGAGATCAAGAACCTGGAGATGCCCGGCATGACGATGGTGTTCCAGGTCAAGGACCCGGCGATGCTGGACAAGGTCAAGATGGGCGACAAGGTGCGGTTCACCGCCGAAAAGGTCAACGGCGCTTTCACCGTCACGAACATCGAAGCCGCAAAGTAAACCTGCTTCGGCGCGCGGCTCTTTTCTGGCCGAGGCAGCCGGAAGTGAGCTGTAGAGCTGATTCATGCCGCATGAGTTGAAGGGGCTCGAGCGCATGCCGGCGGCCTGGCATGGCCAGCTACTGCTGCTGGCCCTTTTGAGTGCGCTCGTGATCGCCTTGTCTGTTTGGTATCTGAGTCGGCATCGGAAAGGACCCGCCAAGAAACCTCCGCCGGAGCAACCGAGGGCTCGCGGTCGCTCGCGCCGCAAAGGGGCATCGCGCTGAGAGCAACAACCCGACAGTCTCCGTGCCCACGGGTCTGCGCTGGGCTGCTCCCGCGCTTTGCGTTCCGCAGGTGGCTGGTAGCTGGGCTGCTATTCGGCAATGCTGTGCTGGTAAGCGGGTGTGCCAGCCTGCCAACGGGCACCGCCCGAAGCGAGTCGGCGGCGATACCTGCCTCGACCGGCACCGAACTGGGTCGAATTGCCAGCAGCTCTTCCCCGGACGCAGCGCTGAGCGGCTTTCGGCTGCTGCCTTCCGGCGCCTTCGCGCTCGATGCTCGGCTCGAGCTCGCACGACGCGCCGCGCGCTCACTCGACCTCCAATACTTCCTGATCAAGAGCGATGCGACGGGCCATAGCGTCCTGCGCGAGCTGCGCGACGCCGCCTTCCGTGGGGTCCGCGTGCGACTGTTGCTGGACGATCTGTACACCTTGGGTCAAGACGAATTGTTGCTCGGGCTTTCGGCGCATCCAAACGTCGAAGTGCGGCTGTTCAATCCGTTCGCTTCCCGCAAGGGCGGTCTGGTCCGGCGCTTTGCGGCCTCGTTGCCCGAGTTCGAACGCCTAAACCATCGGATGCACAACAAGTTGTTCATTGCCGATGGGGTGATGGCGATAGCCGGCGGCCGAAACATTGCCGATGAGTACTTCACGCGCCACCCACTGGCCAACTTCATCGACCTCGACGTTTTTACAACCGGAGCGATAGTCCCCGAGCTGGCGGCGATCTTCGACGGCTACTGGAACAGCCCTTCCGCTTTCCCGGTACACACGCTCGCGGATCGCAGTAAACCGGCTACTGATCTGCGGGCCTACTTCGACCAGGTGACCCGCGTGGCACACCCACCTGCTCTGCAAGACATGCCGGCAAGCGATGCCTTGGGCTACGGGCAGCTAGCTAGAGAGCTGGACCGCGGCAGGCTCGATCTGCTCTGGAGTCCTGCCGAGGCATTCGCGGATCCGCCGTACCCGGAGGCAGACGCGGGCGCTTCGGCGCCACCGGCTCGAGCGGGATCGCCGGCGCCGGCAAGTCGAGTCCGCCTCAACGTGCTCGAGCATATCCGCGATGCGCGTTCTGAGGTCGTGCTGGTGTCGCCCTATCTGATTCCCGGCCGCCGAGGAATGGATCTGATCCGCGCGGTCCGATCTCGGGACGTTGTGGTCAGCGTCCTGACGAACTCGCTCGCGTCGACCGACCAGCCACTCGCGCACATCGGCTACCGGCGCTATCGCCACGAACTGCTGACCCTTGGTGTCGAGCTGTTCGAGCTCAGTCCCATCAAAGCCGGGCGCGAGTCGCAACGCCTCTTGTTCGGCGCATCGGTCGGTGGCCTGCACACCAAGGCAGTTGTCTTCGACCGGGAGGAACTGTTCATCGGCTCGATGAACTTCGATCCCCGCTCGAACCACTACAACTCGGAGATGGGTCTGTTCATCCACAGCCCGGAGGTCGCCGGCGAAGCCTGGCGACTCGCTAACCTCGCCAAACTACAAGGCGCGCATCGATTGCGGCTGCTCCCTGGCGGCGGCATCGAATGGCTGACCCCCGCCGGCGCCGACGACGAAGTGCACACCAGTGAGCCTGAGGCGCCGTTCTGGCTACGTGTACTGCTCGAGCTACTGGCGCCATTTGCGCCGGAAGAACTACTTTGAAGCGTACCGCAGCCGATAGAGTCTGCGACTGCTTGCACCTCAAGCTCTTCTGCCGGAAAGCGGACGCGACTGCCCCCTGACAGGCAGCCAGCTCCGAAATAGACATGGATCGGCTGCTTCCTGCCGCGTTCAATCGCCGCCTCGCCGATCCCTTTGATTGGCGCCAGGCCCGAGCCGCCGGCGACGCATAGGATCGGCCCGGCATGCTGCTCGCGCAGGCAGGAAGAGCCGAACGGCCCTTCGACAATCACCGGATCACGGGGCTCAAACAGCACGTGGATGCGCTGGGTCGCCGCCCCATCCGGCAGGAGATCGTCCTCGCCGCCGACGAGGCGCGACTTGCAGGACCCGCACCGCCCGGAGCGGCAGCCATGCGGATAGGCGATGCCGTCGGCGCGTGCCGCTTCCAGTATGGTGACGCCCTCCGGCACCGCGAGGGTGCGTCCAGCCTGGCGTATGTAGACATGATTCGTCATGGTTCTGTCTCAGGCGGTATGGGACAGGCCGAGCGCCACAGTCAGGCCCGGCTTTTGCGACGGGAACGTGCCGTAGAAGACCTGATCACCCACCAAGCTGATCGGTGCGACACGCACGCCGGTGCGCGCCTTGGCTTCCGCCATGATCTTGGGGTTGGAGAGGTCGCGTTCTTCGAATGCGATCTCCTCTCTCTCCAGCCAAGCCTTCAACGCCCGGCAGTCAGGGCAAGCCGGTGTCGTGTAGATGAGGACGGGGGGATGAGATGCGCTGGCCATGACGGCCTCCTTAATACTTTGGTATCAACTAGGCCGGGCTCCGGCCCGAGATCAATGCTCGTTCACTAGGCGTGACTTGGGCGCTGCCGCCCAGTTTGCCGGCGTCTCAGTGCGGATTTCGACCGTCATCGGTGCCCGGAAGCGCCTGAGCCGGAGCGCGTTGCCGAGCACGAACACACTGGAGAGCGCCATCGCGGCCGCGGCGAAGATCGGCGAAAGCAAGGTGCCGCTCACCGGGTAGAGCGCGCCCGCCGCGACCGGGATCAGCACGGCGTTGTAGGCGAAGGCCCAGAACAGGTTCTGCTTGATGTTGCGGATCGTCGCCTTGCTGATCGCGATGGCATTCGGCACGCCACGCAGGTCGCCCGACATCAGCACCACGTCAGCCGCCTCGATCGCGACATCGGTTCCCGTGCCGATGGCGAGCCCAACGTCCGCTTCGGCGAGCGCCGGCGCGTCGTTGATGCCGTCGCCCACGAAGGCGACCCGCGCGCCATTGATCCGGAACTTCTTCAGCGCCGCGACCTTGCCGTCGGGCAAGACCTCGGCCGCGACTTCATCGATGCCGAGCTGCCTGGCGATCGCCGCGGCCGTAGCTGCGTTGTCGCCGGTGATCATCGCGACCTTGAGTCCGAGCGCGTGCAGCGCCTTGATCGCCGCGGGCGTCGTCTCCTTGATCGGATCGGCGACTGCGATCACCGCCGCCAAGCGGCCGTCGATCGCAGCGTAGAGCGGACTCTTGCCTTGCTCGCCGAGACGCTGGGCGGTCGGTAGGAAGCTCGCCACATCAAGACCGAGCTGCGTCATGAACCGGTCCGCGCCGACGGCGACGGTCCGACCGGCGACCTTGGCGGACACGCCGAAGCCCGGGGTTGCGTCGAAGCTTTCGATGGCTTCGAGCGTGATGTCCTGCTGCTTTGCGGCTGCGACGATCGCTTCGGCGATCGGATGCTCGGAACGGGTCTCGACCGCCGCCACGAGCGCCAGAACTTCGTTGTATTCGAAGCCCACGGCGGGAACGAGGTCGGTCAGCTCGGGGCGTCCTTTGGTCAGTGTGCCGGTCTTGTCGAGCGCGATGACGCTCACATCGCGCAGCGCCTGCAAGGCTTCGCCCTTGCG
>NZ_JANODC010000023.1:0-2898 GCF_031412495.1 Rhizobacter sp.
TTCGCCGATGCGGCCCAGGCCCAGCGGGCCGCCCTCGCCCTCCCCGTGGTTAGCTTGACCCTGCGCGGCTGCGCGAAGGATGCCTGGGGCCGGCTGCGGTTCCGGCTTGCCGCCCGCGTCCCCGTGCCGGCCGCCGCGGCCGGCACGGCAGTCGGCAGCGGCTTCGCCGACAGCGTCGACGCGCGCGGCGAGCTCTCCGCCCTGGCCGGCGGCGTGCCGGCCTCGGCCCGGGCCACGCTGCTCCTCAAGGACCTGCCGGCGCACCTGCTCGACCCCTACCTCAAGGAAGTGCTGAACGTGGACGTCCAAAAGGCGCAGACGAGCTTTCGCGGCGATGTCGCCTACGACGCGGCGGCGAACGGCCCTCGCCTTCGCATCCGCGGCGACGCGACGGTCGACGACTTCCGCGCCAGCAGCGCCGCGACCGAGCAGGCGGCGCCGCGCCGCGCCCTGGCCATGGTGCGCGATGGCGCTGGTGGCGGCCGGCCCCTGCTCAACTGGAAGTCGCTCAGCCTGCGCGGCGTCGACATCGCCGTCGCGCCGGACTCGGCGACCCAGGTCAGCGTCGACCAGACCTCGCTCGGCGACTTCTTCGCCCGCATCGTCCTCGACGAGGGCGGCCGCCTCAATCTGCAGGACGTGACCCGGGCCCCCGCACCGGCGGCGGCCGGCTCGGCGCCGACGGCGGCAGGCAGCGCCGCGCCGAAACCACCGGCCATCGTCCGCTTCGGTCCGATCGCCGTCGCAGGCGGACGCATCAATTTCAACGACCGTTTCGTCAGGCCGAACTACACGGCCAACCTGAGCGAGCTCGCCGGCCGGCTCGGCGCCTTTTCCTCGCAAGGCGCGGGCGCGGGCCAGCCGCCGCAGCTCGCCGACATCGAGCTGCGCGGCCGGGTCGAAGGCAGCGCGTCGCTCGAGATCACCGGCAAGCTCAACCCGCTGGCGAAGCCGCTCGCCCTCGACATCGCAGCCAAGGTGCGCGACCTCGAGCTGCCGCCGCTCTCGCCCTACACCACCAAGTACGCCGGGCACGGCATCGAGCGGGGCAAGATGAGCGTCGACCTCGCCTACGTAGTGCGGCCCGACGGGCAGCTCACCGCCAGCAACCGCATCGTCCTCAACCAGATCGTCTTCGGCGACCCCATCGCCGGCGCGCCGGCGAGCCTGCCGGTCAAGCTCGCTGTCGCCCTCCTCGCCGATCGCAACGGCGTGATCGACATCGACCTGCCGGTCTCGGGTTCGATCAACGACCCGCAGTTCTCCATCGGCGGCCTGATCTGGAAGGCGCTCGGCAACGTCGTCGTCCGCGCCGTCACCGCCCCGTTCTCGCTGCTCGCATCGGCCCTCGGCGGCGGCGGCAGCAGCGAGGCGTCGGCGATCGAGTTCGCCCCGGGCACGGCGACGCTGGCGCCGGCGGCGCAGGCGAGCCTGGACAAGATCGCCGCGGCGCTCGCCGAACGGCCGCAGCTGATCATGACCGTCACCGGAGAGAGCCGGCTCGAGGTCGAGCGCGAAGCCTGGAAGAAGGAGCGCCTGCAGCAGATCGTCCGCGCCGAGAAGCGGCGGGCCGGGCTCGGAAGCAGCGCGAGCGCCAGTCCGAGTGCAAGCGCTGCTGCCGGTGCCGTCTCTGGCGCGACGCCGGCGGCCGAGACGGTCGTCAGCGCAGCGGAGTACCCGGAGCTGCTGAAGGCGGTCTACCGGCGCGCCGACATCGTCAAGCCGAAGAACGCCGTCGGGCTGGCGCAGGACCTCCCCGTCGCCGAGATGGAAGCGCTGCTGCTGGCGAGCATCAGCGTCGGCGACGAGGCCATGCAGCAGCTCGCCGTGCGACGGGGCGTGGCGGTGCGCGACTACCTGGCCGGCAAGCAGCTGCCGACCAGCCGCCTGTTCCTCGGCGCGCCGAAGACCGGCGGCGGCGGCGAGTCGTGGACGCCCCGGGCCGACCTGAAGCTGACGGCCGGCTGAGCCGCCTCGGACTCGACAAGAAGATGGCCAGGGCCGGGCGCCGCCCGCGCTCGGTGGTGATGGGACGGCGGCTTGAGGCGCTCCCGCGCGCCACCGGGATGCCGCTCAACCCCGTCTCGAAGCCCGGCCGTAGCGGCGGGCAGGCGCCTGCGTCGCTCCCAGCGGAGCAGGCGCGGCCCGAGCCAGGCGCCGGCTACCGTTGGCCCAGCCATGCCGAGGCCGTACCAGACGGCGACGAAGGGCGCTGCCATCTCGTCGCAATGGATCGCGTAGACGGCCGCGGCGACGGCACCGGCGAGCAGCCCGGCGACGGCACCGGCGGCGCGCAGTCGGGTCGGTCCCAGGGAGCGCAGCGCCACCTGCGTCGCGGCGAAGACCGGCAGCGCCAGCAGGGCGATGGCGGCGAAGCAGCCGACCGCGCTGCGGCCGCTGACCAGCGACCACGCCTCGCTTGCGGAAGGCGCCTCGATCAACGCGGCCAGCGCCAGGCCGGCGACGGCGACGAACGGCAGCGCCATCCCCCCCCAGCCGGCGGCACCGAGGCGCGCGCCCGGCCGGGCCAGCCGGCAGCTCGCCACGTAGGCCGCACACGCGAGCGCCACCGGAAAGGCCAGCTTGAGCCAGAAAGCCGGCAGCCCGGCCGCGCTCGCCAGGTCGGGGCGTGGCCCGAGCACGACGAGGCCGAGGGCGGCGATCACGAGCGCAGCCAGCGCGGTGGCGGCAGCGAGGCGGCGTTCGGTCGTGCCGGGTTCGGCCGCGACGGGGCCGCGCGCCAGCATCGCGATCAGGGCGTCGGTCTTCATGCACCGCCCCGGACCCGACGCGCCAGTTCCTTCAGGCCCCGGTGGATGCCGACCTTGACGGCCGACTCCGACCTGCCGGTGCGCTGCGCCGTCTCCGCCACCGACAGCCCCTCGATCTTCACGCCGG
>NZ_JANODC010000024.1:0-1574 GCF_031412495.1 Rhizobacter sp.
GATCCGGGCAAACCGGCCAAACGACAAAGCTCCACGCGCTGAGACACGATCGAAAACTCCCTGAACGGCATCGGGCACCTCCGAGCCCAATGTGTCCACCATGTCTCCGAACACCTGTCAGCTATGTCTCCGGTCTATACACAAAGCTCGGGGAGGAGTTAAACAGATCGGCGACGTTGGTGGGGCGATGACGGCGGAGCGCTGAATGCCCTACAACCTGGCGCCTCAGCCCAGCGACGCGTTGTCGATGACGAAGCGGTATTTGACGTCGCTGCGCTGCATCCGGTCATAGGCCTCGTCGATCGCCTGGACCTGGATCATCTCGATCTCCGAGACGATGCCGTGCTCGGCGCAGAAATCCAGCATCTCCTGGGTCTCGGCGATGCCGCCGATCAGGGAGCCGGCGACCGACCGGCGGCCGAAGATCAGCACCCCGACGCCGGGGGAGGGGTGCGGGTGCTCCGGCACGCCGACCAGGCACAAGGTGCCGTCGCGCCTGAGCAGATTGGTGAAGGCGTCGAGATCGTGGCTCGCCGCGACCGTGTTGAGGATGAAGTCGAAGCTGCGGGCGTGCCCGGCCATCTCCTCGTCGTTGCGCGAGACGACGACCTCGTCCGCCCCCAGGTCGAGCGCATCCCGGCGCTTGCCTTCCGAGGTGGTGAAAGCGACGACATGGGCGCCCAAAGCGTGGGCGAGCTTGATCCCCATATGGCCGAGCCCGCCGATGCCGACGATGCCCACCTTCCGGCCGGGCCCGACCTGCCAGTGGCGCAACGGCGACCAGGTGGTGATGCCGGCGCACAGCAGGGGTGCGACGGCGGCGAGCTGCGCTTCTGGATGGCGGATCTTCAGGACGAAGCCCTGGTCGACCACGATCCGCTTCGAATAGCCGCCGAGCGTGTGGCCCGGCGCATCGGCGGTCGGGCCGTTATAGGTGCCGACGAAGCCGTTCTCGCAATATTGCTCCAGCCCTTCCTCGCACGAGGGGCAGTGCCGGCAGCTGCCGACCAGGCAGCCGACGCCGACCGTGTCGCCGACCGCGAAGCCCTCGACCGCCTCGCCGACCGCGCTGACATGGCCGACGATCTCGTGGCCGGGCACGCAGGGATAGAGGGTGCCGCCCCATTCCGAGCGGACGGTATGAAGGTCGGAATGGCAGACTCCGCAATAAGCGATCTCGATCTGGACGTCGCTCGGGCCCGGGGTTCGGCGCTCGATCGCGATCGGCTCGAGCGGCTTGTCGGCGGCATGGGCGCCATAAGCTTGGACGGTCATGATTGTTCTCCAGGAGCGGGCCGGCACAAGACGGGCGGTTCCGGGACGAGATAGGCCTTCGGCGAGGGCGGGATAAGGGGCTGAATCGCGCAGGGGCCCATGCGCGCGATTCATGAATGCGCCGGTTGAGCCCGGATTGGCGCGCTCGTCATGCCGGGCTCGATCCCATAGGCGCTAACTTATCGTTCGTGCCGCTAGTGTGCGGCGTTTTCTGGGTGGTTCAGCCAGCAGTTTTAGCCACCAGGGCGGGTGGTTTTTGATTGTGGCGATTGAGAGGGCGCCGAGGATTGCTGCCGTCA
>NZ_JANODC010000025.1:0-8435 GCF_031412495.1 Rhizobacter sp.
ACGACCGGGTTGACGATCTCCAGGTGCGACGGGTTGAAGGCCAGGCTCAGGTGCACCGGCCCGCCCGGCGTGGTGATGTCGCTCGAGAAGCCCTGGTGGTATTTCACGTCGCCCGACGGCAGGTTCTCGGGCGCCGTGTGGTCGAACTCGGCGAACAGATCCTTGGGCATCTTGCCCAGGGTGTTCACCAGCACGTTCAGCCGGCCGCGGTGGGCCATGCCGATCACGATCTCCTGCACGCCCCTTTCGCCGGCGCGCTGCACGATCTCGTCCATCGAGGCGATGAAGCTCTCGCTGCCCTCGAGGGAGAAGCGCTTCTGCCCCACATACTTCGTGTGCAGGTAGCGCTCGAGCCCTTCGGCCGACGTCAGCCGATCGAGGATGTGGATCTTCTCCTCCTTGGTGAAGCTCGGGTTCGAGCGGATCGACTCGAGCCGCTGCTGCCACCAGCGCTTCTCGGTGGGCTCGGTGCAGTGCATGTACTCGGCGCCGATGGTTCCGCAGTACGTCTCGCGCAGCGCCTGCAGGATCTCGCGCAGCGTCATGTTCTCGGCCGTCGTGAAGTACGTGTTCGTGGCGCTGAACACGATGTCCATGTCAGCCTCGGTCAGGTCGTAGAACGCCGGCTCGAGCTCCGGGATCTTGGCCCGTTCCTGGCGCTTGAGCGGGTCGAGGTCGGCCCAGCGCGAGCCGAGGAAACGGTAGCCGGCGATCAGCGACTGGACATGGACCTGCTTGCGAGCGATGGCGAGGTCCTCGCTGGAGGCGCGGTTGCCGAAAGCGTTGGCCTTGGCGCGCTGGGCGAACGACTCGATGACCGGCGCATGCGCCACATCGCGCGTGCTGGTGCCGTTGGCTGCAGGAACGTTCTGCAGCGCGTCGAAGTAGGCACGCCACTTGTCCGGGACCGAGCCGGGGTTGTCGAGATAGGCCTCGTAGAGCTCTTCGACGTACGGCGCATTGCCGCCGAACAGGTACGAGCTCGCCCTGTTTTCCTGCATCATTTCGCTCACCTTCCGTGCCGGTTTCCGACACTGCAGTGGGTTCAGAAGAAACCTTCCGCGCTTCGGCTTCGCCGGCTCACGGACTAGCGACCCGGCTCGCCCCTTGGAGGCTGCGAGCGGACGGGAAGGACCTCGATCAAGTCACGGCTGACTTTAACACCGGGGGTATCCGCGGCCGCTTCAAGGTCTGAGCAGCTTTGCCCGCGCCTGCTCGTACTCGCGCTCCAGCCGGCCGATCAGTTCGCGGGCCGGCACGACCGCCTTGACCGCGCCGATGCCCTGCCCGCAGCCCCAGATGTCCTTCCAGGCCTTGCGCGAGCCGCCCCCGAAATCCATCTTCGACGGGTCGCTTACTTCGAGCGCATCGGGGTCAAGACCGGCCTTGCGGATCGAGCCCTTGAGGTAGTTTCCGTGCACGCCCGTGAAGAGGTTCGAGTAGACGATGTCGTCGCTGCTGCTCTCGACGATCATCTGCTTGTAGTCGGGCGAGGCGCGTGCCTCGTCGGTGGCGATGAAGGCCGAGCCGATGTAGGCAAGATCGGCACCCATCGCCTGCGCGGCCAGGACGGCGCCGCCGGTGGAGATCGCCCCGGACAGGGCGATGGGGCCGTCGAACCACTCCCGGATCTCGCTCACCAGCGCGAACGGGCTCTTCACGCCGGCGTGCCCGCCGGCGCCGGCGGCGACCGCGACCAGTCCGTCGGCGCCCTTCTCCACCGCCTTGCGTGCGAAGGTGTTGTTGATGATGTCGTGCAGCACCACCCCGCCCCAGGCATGCACCGCATCGTTGACGTCGGTCCGCGCGCCGAGCGAGGTGATCACGATCGGCACCTTGTACTTGGCGCAGACCTGCATGTCGTGCTCGAGCCGGTCGTTGCTCTTGTGCACGATCTGGTTCACGGCAAAGGGCGCCGCCCGGCTGCCGGGGTGGTTGCGGTCGTGCGCAGCCAGCGTCTCGGTGATCTCGGCCAGCCACTCGTCGAGCTGCTCGGCCGGGCGGGCGTTCAGCGCCGGCATCGCGCCGACCACGCCGGCCTTGCATTGCTCGATCACCAGGCGGGGGTGGCTGATGATGAACAGCGGGGCGCCGATGATCGGCAGCGGCAGGTTGCGCAGGACGGACGGCAGCGGCATGACGATCCTTGTCGTGGGGTCAGAACGATTCGAGTGCCATCGCGGTGACGCTGGCCGCGCCCTCGACGATGGTGTCGCGCAACCCGGGCGCCTTGCTCAGGAGGTGTTCGGCGTAGAAACGCGCCGTCGCGGCCTTCGCCCGAAGGAAGGCAGCGTCGCCCTGCCCTGCGGCCAGCAGGCGTTCGGCGGCGAGCAGCGAACGGGCCATCTGCCAGCCGGCCATCAGGTTGCCGGCGAGCATCAAATAGTTCACGGAACCTGCGAAGACGGCGTTCGGATCGGTCTTGCTTCCAGCGGCCACGAAGCGGACGACGTCCTCGAAGGCTTCGCGCGCCGCCTTGAGCCGCTTCAGCACCGAGGCCTCATTCGTGCCCTGCCGCCCGGCCAGCTCGCTCTCCGTGGCCTCCACCTGCGCGGCGATGCCGAGGGCGACCTGGCCGCCGTCCCGCGCCGTCTTGCGGCCGACGAGGTCGTTGGCCTGGATCGCGGTAGTGCCCTCGTAGATCGTCAGGATGCGCGCGTCGCGCAGCAGCTGCGCCGCGCCGGTCTCCTCGATGAAGCCCATGCCGCCGTGGACCTGGATGCCCAGGCTCGCCACCTCGATGCTCATCTCCGTGCTGTAGCCCTTCACCAGCGGCACCATGAACTCGTAGAAGGCCTGGTTCTGGCGCCGGACCTCCGGATCCGGGTCGTGGTGCGCGGAGTCGGAGGCCGCGGCAGCGACGAGTGCCATCGCCCGGCAGCCCTCGGTGTAGGCGCGCATCGTCATCAGCATCCGGCGCACGTCGGGGTGATGAATGATGGTGGCGCTGCCCGCCACCGAGCCGTCGACCGGCCGAGACTGGACGCGCTCACGCGCGAACGCCGCTGCCTTCTGGTAGGCCCGCTCGGCCACCGCGATGCCTTGCACGCCGACCGCAAACCGGGCCGCATTCATCATGATGAACATGTACTCGAGCCCGCGGTTCTCCTGGCCGACGAGGGTGCCGATCGCGCCGGGCCCGCTGAGGCCCTCGCCGCCCTTGTCGCCGAACTGCAGCACCGCCGTCGGGCTGGCCTTAATGCCCAGCTTGTGCTCGATGCTGACGCACCAGGCGTCGTTGCGTGCGCCCGGCGAGCCGTCGGCGTTGACGAGGAATTTCGGGACGATGAACAGGCTGATGCCGCGCACGCCGTCCGGCGCACCGACCACCCTGGCGAGCACCAGGTGGACGATGTTCTCGGCCATGTCGTGCTCGCCGTAGGTGATGAAGATCTTCGTGCCGTAGAGCCTGTAGCGGCCGTCTCCCAGCGGCTCCGCGCGCGTACGCACCAGGGCCAGGTCGGAGCCGGCCTGCGGCTCGGTGAGGTTCATCGTGCCCGTCCACTCGCCGCTGATCATCTTGGGAATGAAGGTGTCCCGCTGCTCGCGCGTACCGGCCGTGAGGAGGGCCTCGATCGCGCCGTCGGTCAGCAGGGGACAGAGCGCGAAGCTGAGGTTGGCGCTGTTGATCATCTCGCTGCAGGCGGCTCCGATCGTCTTCGGCAGGCCCTGTCCGCCGAACTCGGTCGGGTGCTGGAGGCCCTGCCAGCCGCCTGCGCCGAACTGCCGGAACGCCTCCTTGAAGCCCGGCGTCGTCGTGACGACGCCGTCCTTCAGTGTGGAAGGCTGGAGGTCGCCGGTGCGGTTGAGCGGCGCGAGCACGCCCTGACTGAAGCGCGCGCATTCCTCGAGCACGGCCTCAGCGGTGTCCAGCCCCGCTTCCTCGAAGCCAGGAAGGCGGGCCACCGCTTCGAGCCCCGCGAGTTCCCGCATGCAGAAGAGCATGTCCTTGACCGGCGCGATGTAGCTCATGGCGTTTCCCCGCGAGGCGAAATGAAAGGGCCCGTCGGCCGACGCATCGGTGACGGGCCCGGGCTGGCTGGCGCTGCGGCCCCGGTCGAGGGCGTCAGAGCGCGGCGACCAGTTCCGGAACGGCGACGAAGAGGTCCTGGACCAGCCCGTAGTCGGCGACGCTGAAGATCGGCGCCTCCTCGTCCTTGTTGATGGCGACGATGACCTTCGAGTCCTTCATTCCGGCGAGGTGCTGGATGGCGCCGCTGATACCCGCCGCGATGTAGAGCTGCGGCGCCACGATCTTGCCCGTCTGTCCCACCTGCCAGTCGTTCGGCGCGTAGCCGGCATCGACGGCGGCGCGGCTCGCGCCGAGGGCGGCGCCGAGCTTGTCGGCGAGCGGCGTCAGGACCTCGTTGAACTTGTCGTTCGAGCCGAGGGCCCGGCCGCCGGAAACGATCACCTTGGCCGAGGTCAGCTCGGGCCGGTCGTTCCTCGCGATCTCCGCGCCGACGAACGACGAGAGGCCGGAGTCTCCGACCGCCGATACCGTCTCGATCGGGGCCGAGCCGCCGCCAGCGGGTGCCGGGTCGAAGCCGGTCGTGCGCACGGTGATCACCTTCACCGGGTCGAGGCCCTGCACCGTGGCGATGGCATTGCCGGCATAGATGGGCCGCTCGAAGGTGTCCGGCGAATGGACCTTGGTGATGTCCGAGATCTGGCCGACGTCGAGCTTGGCCGCGACCCGCGGCGCCACGTTCTTGCCCGCCGCAGTGGCCGGGAAAAAGATGTGCGTGTAGCCCGGCGCGACGGCAAGAACCTGTGCCGCGACGTTCTCGGCCAACCCGTGGGCGAACACCTCGCCCTCGGCATGCAGGACCTTGGCGACGCCGTCGATGGCCGCGGCCGCACTCGCCGCACCGGCGGAAGCCGCCCCGGCGATCAGCACATGCACCTCGCCGCCGCACTCGCGCGCAGCGGCCACGGTGTTCAGCGTCGAGGGGCGGACGCCTGCATTGTCGTGCTCCGCGACGACCAGGGATCGGGTGGGTTCGGCCATCTCAGATCACCTTCGCTTCGTTCTTGAGCTTCGCGACGAGCGTGGCGACGTCCGGCACCTTCACGCCCGCGCCGCGCTTCGGCGGCTCGCTCACCTTCAGGGTCTTGATGTGCGACTTGACGTCGACGCCGAGGTCGGCAGGCTTGAAGACGTCCATCTGTTTCTTCTTGGCCTTCATGATGTTCGGCAGCGTCACGTAGCGCGGCTCGTTCAGCCGCAGGTCGGTGGTGACGATCGCGGGCAGCTTGATCTTCAGCGTCTCGAGGCCGCCGTCGACCTCGCGCGTGACCACCGCGTGGCCATCGGCGACCTCGACCTTGGACGCGAACGTCGCCTGCGGCAGGTCGGCCAGCGCAGCGAGCATCTGGCCGGTCTGGTTGCAGTCGTCGTCGATCGCCTGCTTGCCCAGGATCACGAGCCCAGGCTGCTCCTTGTCGACCAGCGCCTTCAGCAACTTGGCCACGGCCAGCGGCTGCAGCTCGTCGTCGCACTGCACGAGGATGGCACGGTCGGCGCCGATCGCCATCGCCGTGCGCAGCGTCTCCTGGCACTGCTGGACGCCGCACGAGACGGCGATCACTTCGGTGACCACGCCCTTTTCCTTCAGCCGAACCGCCTCTTCGACGGCGATCTCGTCGAACGGGTTCATGCTCATCTTGACGTTGGCGATATCGACGCCGCTGCCGTCGGACTTGACGCGGACCTTGACGTTGTAGTCGACAACGCGCTTGACGGGGACGAGAACTTTCATGGGTCTCCTGCGCGGCAAGCGCCGGGCCTGCAAACGAACGACCGTGCTATTTTAAGCGAGCCCTATGATGCGGCGCCGCCCGGGTGACGAAATCGGTAGACGTAGCGGACTTAAAATCCGCGGCCGCAAGGCATGCGGGTTCGAGCCCCGCCCCGGGTACCAGCCGCGCGCCGGCTCTGCGCGAAATGGAACGGTTTCCGGCCGCACTTCAAGGCAGTGCCGGCCCAGGTCGACGGCACCATGGGCAGGAGCGCATCCACCCACCTGCCCTTGAACGCCAACGAAATCGCGATCTACGCCGTCGAGACGAGGGCGGTCATCCATGTTCTCTGGGGGCTGCTGCTGATCGCATCGATCAGCCTTGTCGGCGTCTCGATCACCTATGTCCTGCTGCGCATCAACCTGCGCTCGGCACAGAAGCGCGAGCGACAGCTGGCGCGGCACGTGGCGACGGCGAGTGCCGACCTGAGGCGCCTCGGCGAGCGGCTGGCGTCGATGGAGGACCTGGAGGGTCAGGTCACGTCGCTCAAGGCCCAGCTTCATCGCGCCCAGGCAACCCGGGCGACGCTGCAGGCGCGTACCGAGGAACACGAGGACCACCGGGCCACGCGACAGGCAGCCTGATCGGGCTGGAGCCAACGGCGCGGGGCTGGGCTCGATGGAGGCGCGGGGCGGAGTCGAACCGCCCTGGAAGGATTTGCAATCCTCTGCATAACCGCTTTGCTACCGCGCCCTGGATGCCCGGCAGCCACTGGCTGGCCGGCATCACCTCGATAAAAAGGGAAGCCACGGCTTCCCTTTCGTCAACTGGAGCGGGAGAAGAGTCTCGAACTCTCGACCTCAACCTTGGCAAGGTTGCGCTCTACCAACTGAGCTACTCCCGCATCGCCTGCCGGCACCTTGCGGCACTGGCAACGAGGGCGCAAGTATAGCGACAACGCGCTGCGCTTGCGCCTTCCGCACGGCCGCTCGAACACCCACCTGCTCAGTGCGTGAGCACGTCCCCGCCGACCGGAGGCACGCCCGCTGCCGGCGCCGCTGCCGCGGCCTCGGCGGGCTTGGCGACTTCGTCGTCCGGGAGCGGGCGCGGCATCGTCTCGAGCGCGATCTCGAGGACGCGGTCGATCCACTTGACCGGCACGATCTCGAGCTGGTTCTTGACGTTCTCCGGGATGTCCTGCAGGTCCTTGACGTTGTCCTCGGGGATCAGCACCGTCGTGATGCCACCGCGGCGTGCCGCGAGCAGCTTCTCCTTCAGCCCGCCGATGGCGGTGACCTCGCCGCGCAGCGTGATCTCGCCGGTCATGGCGACATGGGCCTTGACCGGAATGCCGGTGAGGGCCGACACGAAAGCCAGGGTCATCGCCGCGCCGGCGCTCGGGCCGTCCTTCGGGGTCGCGCCGTCGGGAACGTGGATGTGGATGTCGCGCTTCTCGAACAGCTCGTCCTTGATGCCGAGCCGGCGTGAGCGGCTGCGCACGACCGACCGGGCCGCCTCGACCGACTCCTTCATCACGTCGCCCAGCTGGCCCGTCCGGATGATGTTGCCCTTGCCGGGCATCACCGCCGCCTCGATGGTGAGCAGGTCGCCGCCGACCTCGGTCCACGCCAGGCCGACGACCTGACCGACCTGGTTCTGCTTCTCGGCCTGGCCGTATTCGTGCTTGCGCACGCCGAGGTAGTCGTTGAGGTTGTCCTCGGTCACGACGACCTTCTCGGTGACCTGCTTCAGCTGGATCGCCTTGACGACCTTGCGGCAGATTTTCGAGATCTCGCGCTCGAGCGAGCGCACGCCCGCCTCGCGGGTGTAGTAGCGGACGATGCCGCGCACAGCCGACTCGGTCACGTCGAGCTCGCCGTCCTTGACGCCGTTGTTCTTGGCCTGCTTGGGCAGCAGGTAGCGCAGCGCGATGTTGACCTTCTCGTCCTCGGTGTAGCCCGAGAGGCGGATCACTTCCATCCGGTCGAGCAGCGCCGGCGGGATGTTCATCGAGTTGGAGGTGGCGATGAACATCGTGTCCGACAGGTCGAAGTCGACCTCGACGTAGTGGTCGCTGAACGTATGGTTCTGCTCGGGATCGAGCACCTCGAGCAGCGCGGACGACGGGTCGCCGCGGAAGTCCATGCCGAGCTTGTCGATCTCGTCGAGCAGGAACAGCGGGTTCTTGGTGCCGATCTTGCTCAGGCTCTGCAGCACCTTGCCCGGCATCGAGCCGATGTAGGTACGGCGGTGGCCGCGGATCTCGGCCTCGTCGCGAACGCCGCCGAGCGCCATCCGGACGAACTTGCGCCCGGTGGCACGCGCCACGCTCTGGCCGAGCGAGGTCTTGCCGACGCCGGGTGGCCCGACCAGGCAGAGGATCGGCGACTTCACCTTCTCCACGCGCTGCTGCACCGCAAGGTACTCGAGGATCCGGTCCTTGACCTTGTCCAGGCCGTAGTGGTCTTCGTCGAGCACCTGCGCAGCGAAGGCGAGGTCCTGCTTGATCTTGGTCTTCTTCGCCCAGGGCAGATTGACGAGGGTATCGATGTAGTTGCGGACGACGGTCGCCTCGGCCGACATCGGCGACATCAGCTTGAGCTTCTTGAACTCGGCGTCGACCTTCTTCTTCGCCTCCTTCGGCATCTTGGCGGCGATGATCTTCTTCTCGAGCTCCTCCATGTCGGCGCCTT
>NZ_JANODC010000026.1:0-7986 GCF_031412495.1 Rhizobacter sp.
GCGCGCGCTCGCTGCCGCGCCGACCGCCGGCGCGGAGAGGCGGGCCGAGGCGCGACCGCCGCCGCGCGGGTCGCGCCGGCCGTACTTGTGGTGGTAGGTGTAGTCGGCGTGGCCGGGGCGGAAGGTGTCGAGCAGGTTCGCGTAATCCTTGCTGCGCTGGTCGGTGTTGCGGATCAGCAGCGCGATCGGCGTTCCCGTGGTCCGGCCCTCGAACACGCCCGACAGGATCTCGACGGTGTCGTCTTCCTTGCGCTGGGTGACGTGGCGCGAGGTCCCGGGCCGGCGCCGGGCGAGCTCGGGCTGGATGTCCGACTCGGCGAGCGCGAGGCCGGGCGGGCAGCCGTCGACGATGCAGCCGATCGCCGGCCCGTGGCTCTCGCCGAACGTGGTGACGCGAAAGAGCGTGCCGATCGTGCTGCCGGACATCGCTCAGCCGGCCTTCGGCGCGCGCAGCTCCTCGCCGCTCTCCACCGGCCAGTCGCGGATGTAGGCCTTGAGCATGCGGTTCTCGAAGTCCTGGCTGTCGACGACGGCCTTGGCGACGTCGTAGAACGAGACGACGCCCATCAGCGTCTTCTCGCTCTGGACCGGCATGTAGCGCGCGTGCCGGCCGAGCATCATGCGCCGCACCTCGTCGAGCTCGGTGCCCGGCGTGCAGATCAGCGGCGCGTCGTCCATCACGGCGCGCACGCGCGTCGCACCGATGGCGCCGCCGTTCTGCACCACGGCCTTGATCACTTCGCGGAAGGTGAGCATGCCGACGAGCTCGCCCTTTTCCATCACGACGAGCGAGCCGATGTCCATTTCCGACATCAGGTCGAGCGCCTTCGACAGCGCCTCGTCGGGTGCCACGGTGTACAGCGTGTTGCCCTTCACGCGCAGGATGTCGCTGACTTTCATGGTCGTCTCCGCAGCTCGTCTGCGACGGGCTCCGGATCAATATAGCCCACAATCGTTGGCCCAAGAGGATCGCTCATGCCCGGATATTCGGACCCCGGCTTCGACACGCTGGCCCTGCACGCCGGCGCCGCGCCGGACCCCGCGACCGGCGCCCGCGCGGTGCCGATCCACCTGACGACGTCGTTCGTGTTCGAATCGAGCGAGCACGCCGCCTCGCTCTTCAACATGGAGCGCTCCGGCCACGTCTACAGCCGGCTCTCGAACCCGACCAACGCCGTGCTCGAGGAGCGCGTCGCCGCGCTCGAAGGCGGCTCCGGCGCGATCGCCACGGCCAGCGGGCAGGCGGCCCTGCACCTGGCCGTCGCCACCCTTGCCGGCGCGGGCTCCCACATCGTCGCCTCGAGCGCCCTCTACGGCGGCTCGCACAACCTGCTGCACTACACGCTGGCGCGCTTCGGCATCGCCACCACCTTCGTCAAACCCGGGGACGTCGACGCCTGGCGGGCCGCGATCCGGCCGGAGACGAAGCTCCTGTTCGGCGAGACCCTCGGCAACCCCGGCCTGGACGTCCTCGACATCCCGGCCATCGCGTCGCTGGCGCACGAGAACCACCTGCCGCTGCTCGTCGACTCCACCTTCACGACGCCGTGGCTGATGCGTCCGTTCGAGCACGGCGCCGACCTGCTCTACCACTCGGCGACCAAGTTCCTCTCCGGCCACGGCACCGTCATCGGCGGCGTCCTCGTCGACAGCGGCGCCTTCGACTGGGACGCGGCCACGGAGAAGTCGGGCCGCTTCACCGAGCTGACCCGCGCCTACGAGGGCTTCCACGGCATGGTGTTCAGCGAGGAGAGCAGCGTCGGCGCCTTCCTGCTGCGGGCCCGTCGCGAGGGCCTGCGCGACTTCGGCGCCAGCATGAGCCCGCACACCGCCTGGCTGATCCTGCAAGGCCTCGAAACCCTGCCGCTGCGCATGGCGCGGCACGTCGAGAACACGCGCAAGGTCGTCGCCTTCCTGGCCGGGCACGACAAGGTCGAGCGGATCGGCTACCCCGAGCTCGAGACGCACCCCGACCATGCGCTGGCCAAGCGCCTGCTGCCGCGCGGCTGCGGCTCGGTGTTCAGCTTCGACCTGCGCGGCTCGCGCGAATCGGGCCGCGCCTTCATCGAGGCGCTGCGGCTCTTCTCGCACCTGGCCAATGTCGGCGACTGCCGCTCGCTCGTCATCCATCCGGCATCGACGACCCATTTCCGGATGGACGACGCGGCGTTGGCCCGGGCCGGCATCGGGCCGGGGACCATCCGCCTGTCGATCGGCCTCGAAGACCCGGACGACCTGCTCGACGACCTGAAGCGGGCGTTGAAGGCGGCCTTCCGGTGAAGCTCGCGGTCGGCGGACGCGAGGTCTACGTCTACAGCGGCGGCAAGGCCTTCGACGCTGCCCTGCCGTGCGCCGTCTTCGTGCACGGCGCCCTGCACGACCACAGCGTCTGGACCCTGCTCGCGCGCTGGTACGCGAACCACGGCCACGCGGTGCTCGCGCCCGACCTGCCCGCGCACGGACGCTCGGCCGGACCGCCGCTCGGGAGCGTCGAAGCCCTCGCCGCCTGGCTCCTGGCACTGCTCGATGCGGCCGGGGTGCGGCAAGCGGCGCTGGTCGGCCACAGCATGGGCTCGCTGGTCGGCCTCGAAGCCGCGGCGCGAGCCCCGGAGCGCGCCAGCAGCCTGGTGATGGTGGGAACGGCTTTCCCGATGGCTGTGTCAGCGGCGCTGCTCGAGTCGGCACGCACGCGGCCGCTGGATGCGATCGATGCCGTCAACACCTTCTCCCACTCGGGCTTCGCGGCCAAGCCGTCGTACCCCGGGCCCGGCAGCTCGCTGCACGGCGGCAACCGCGCCCTGATGCGCCGGGTGCAGGCCGGGTGCCCCGAAACCAATCTGTTCGTGGTCGACTTCCAGGTCTGCGACAGCTACCGCGGCGGGCTCGAGGCAGCGGCACGCGTGCGCTGCCCCGTCACGCTGGTGCTCGGCGAGCACGACCAGATGACGCGGCCGAGCGGGGCCGTCGAGCTGGCTTCGGCCCTGAAGGCGAGGACGGTGCGGCTCGCCGCCGGGCATTCCCTGATGACCGAAGCGCCCGAAGCCTTGCTCGGCGCGCTGAAGCAGGCCCTGCCGGGACGGTGATCGCGTCCGCGATCCGGACTACTTGCCGGTCCAGCGCGGCGGTCGCTTGTCGATGAAGGCACGCACGCCTTCGCGGAAGTCGGCGCTGCCGTAGGTGGCGGCGATGAGGTCGTCGCCGTTCGGCACCGGCTGCGCCTCCTGGATCCGGCGCACCGCCTCTTTGGTCACCCACAGCGTGATCGGCGCGTGCGACGCGACCGTCGCGGCGAGCTCGCGCACGCGCGCCTCGATGGACTCGGCGGCGACGATCTCATGCACGAAGCCGGCGGCCAGCGCCTCGTCGGCCGACAGCAGGCGGGCCGTGAAGATAAGCTCCTTCAGGCGCGAGGGGCCGAGCAGGTCGACGTAGCGCGCATAGGCATGCATCGACAGGCAGTTGCCGAGGGTGCGCGCGATCGGGGCGCCGAAGCGCGCATCGGGCGTGGCGATGCGCAGGTCGGCACCGGCGGCGATGCCGAATCCGCCGCCGACGGCGAAGCCCTGGATCTGCGCGATCACGGGCTTGCGGACCCGGGCCAGCCGTCCGGAGCGATGGTCGGCGTCGCGCTCGTAGCGAAGCCCGTCCTCGCCGCTCTCGAAGGTCGTGAACTGACCGATGTCGGTGCCGGCCACGAAAGCCTTGCCGCCGGCACCCTTGAGGACCAGGACGCGGACCTCGTCGTCGGCATCGACCTCGTCGCAGACCTGCACCAGTCGCTGGTACATGCCCCAGGTCATGGCGTTGCGCGCCTCGGGCCGGTTGAACGTCAGCGTGACGATCGGGCCTTCGCGTGCGACGAGAACGTGCTCGTCGGCGGGGGTGGCTTCTGGCATGGGGTTCCGTCGGGGCGTGGGCAGCGGGAAATCCTAGCACCCGCCTGCGGCGCACGACACGCTCGCGCTAGGGCCAATACCAAGGGTGCGGGCGGTGCGGCTTGCTAAAGTGTTTGCGAACAGGGGCGCAGTCGCGCCCTGAACCATCCGGCCGGGCCCGCCATGAAACTCAAGCACCTCCTCGCAGCATCGACCGCCTCGTTCGCGCTGCTCCTCGGCACCTCCGGCAGCGCGCTCGCCCAGGCCAAGTACCCGACCAAGAACATCGAGGTCGTCGTGCCCTTCGCCCCGGGCGGCGGCACCGACAACATGATGCGCATGATCACCGGCATCATCGACGAGAACAAATGGTCGCCGATGCCGATGAACGTCAACAACCGGCCGGGCGGCAGCGGCACCATCGGCTACAGCTACCTCATCACGAAGAAGGGCGACTCCCACGTCGTCGCCGGCGCCACGCCGATGATCGTCTCGGGCAAGCTGCAGGGCCGGCTGCCGGGCAACCACCGCGACGTCATGACCGTGCTGATGATCGTCGCCATCGACGAGCTGATGCTGTCGGTGCGCAGCGAGTCGCCGTACAAGACCGTCGAGGAATTCGTCGCCGCGGCGCGCGCGCGGCCGGGCCAGCTCACGGTGGGCGGCACCGGCACCCACAACGAGGACCACATCTTCGCGCACCTGTTCGAGCAGGCGGCCAAGATCAAGCTCAAGTACGTGCCGTTCAACTCCGGCGGCGAGGTGACCGCCGCACTGCTCGGCGGCCACATCGACGGCGGCATCATGAACCCGAACGAGATCGGCGCGCAGGTCGACGCCGGCAAGGCGAAGAACCTGGCCGTCGCCGCACGCAAGCGCATGACGGGCGCGCCCGACGTGCCGACCTTCGCCGAGAAGGGCATGCCGTTCTACTGGGAGCAGATGCGCGGCGTCGTCGGCCCGGCCAACATGGCGCCGGAGTCCGTCGCCTGGTGGCAGGACACGCTGAAGAAGGTCACCGCCACCAAGAAGTGGCAGGACGACTACATCAAGGGCAACCTGCTCACGCCCACCAACTGGGTCGGCGAAGAAGCGAACAAGTACCTCGACAGCATCACCGGCGACTACGAAAGCGCCCTGGGTGCCCTCGGCGGCCTGAAGAAGTAAGGCGGCACCGGGCAGGACGGTGCGTTCCGCTGACCGGATCGCCGGCGCGGCCCTTCTCGCGCTTGGCGTCGCCTTCAGCGCCGGCGCGCTGACGCATTACGCCTACTGGGGCGCCAACGGGCCCGGGCCCGCGTTCCTTCCCTTCTGGCTGGGCCTCGCGATGGCCCTTCTCGCGTCGATCCTGCTCGTCGGGGCGGTCCGCTCGAGCGACCCGGGCGCTGCCTGGCTGCCGCGCGGCGAGGGCCTGAGGCGTCTGGTCCTGGTCCTCGGCATCACGGCCTTGTTCGCGGCGCTGCTCAACGTCGTCGGCATGGTCCTCGGCACGGTGCTGTTCCTGATCGCGCTGCTGCGCGGCCTCGACCGCCAGCGCTGGCTCGTCACGCTCGCCGTGGCGCTCGCCGTCGCGGCAGCGAACTACCTGATCTTCACCTACTGGCTGCGCGTACCGATGCCCGTGGGTCTGCTCGGCTTCTGAGCGCCATGGACTTCCTGTCGAACCTGGCGCTCGGCTTTTCGGTCGCGCTGACGCCGTTCAACCTCTTCATGGCGGTGTGCGGCGTGGTGCTCGGCATCCTCATCGGCGCCCTCCCCGGCATCGGCCCCCCGTCCGGCGTGGCGCTGCTGCTGCCGCTGACCTTCGGCATGGATCCCACCTCCGGAATCATCATGCTCGCCGCGCTCTACGCCGGCACGATGTACGGCGGCACCATCACCGCGGTGCTGATCAACACGCCAGGCGAGTCCGCCTCGGTCGTGACCTGTCTCGACGGCCACCAGATGGCCCTGCAGGGACGAGCCGGCCCGGCGCTCGGCATCGCCGCCATCGCCTCGTTCATCGCCGGCACGTTCGGCGTGATCCTGCTCATGCTCGTTTCGCCCCTGCTGGCGCGCTGGTCGCTCGCCTTCGGGCCGCCGGAGAACTTCGCGCTGATGCTGCTCGGCCTGACCACGGTGACCCTGCTCACCGGCGACAGTCCGATCAAGGGCTACATCAGCATGGTCGCGGGGCTCATGCTGGCCACCGTCGGCTTCGACATCGTCTCGGGCGATGCCAGGTTCGCCTTCGGAATCCCGGAAATGATGGACGGCATCGACTTCCTGCCCGTCGCCATCGGCCTGTTCGGGCTCGGCGAGGTGCTGGCCGGCGCCGAAGCGGCCAAGGGCGCCAGCATCCTGTCGGGCCGATACGGCCTGCGCGACGTCATGCCGACCGCGGCCGACTGGCTGCGCAGCCGCTGGGCGATCGTGCGGGGCTCGGTGCTCGGCTTCGTCGTCGGCACGCTGCCGGGCGCCGGCCCGACCGTGGCCACCTTCATGACCTACGCGGTGGAGAAGAAGATCTCCAAGCATCCCGAGGAGTTCGGCCGGGGCGCCGTCGAAGGAGTCGCGGCGCCCGAAGCGGCCAACAACGCCGCCGCGACCGGCGCCATGGTGCCGATGCTGACGCTCGGCATCCCGGGTTCGGCGACGACCGCGATCATGCTCGGTGGCCTGCTGATGTGGGGCCTGCGGCCGGGCCCGCAGCTGTTCGAGAAGAATCCGCAGTTCGTGTGGGGGCTGATCGCCTCGCAGTACATCGCCAACGTGCTGCTGCTCATCCTGAGCACCGCGTTCATCCCGCTCTTCGTCCGCGCCCTGCGCGTGCCTTACGGCATCCTCATGCCGATCATCATCGTGCTCTGCATCACCGGCGCCTTCTCGCTCAAGAACAGCGGCTTCGACGTCGGCGTGATGCTCGCCTTCGGCGCCGTCGGCTATGCGATGAAGAAGCTCGGCTACTCGCCGGCGGCGCTCGTCCTCGCCCTGGTGCTGGGGCCGCTCGCCGAACGCGCGCTGCGCCAGTCGCTGATCATCTCCGACGCCGGAATCGGCATCTTCTTCATGCGCCCGATCTCCGCGGTGCTCACGGTCGCCGCGCTGGCGGCCGTGCTCGTCCCGGCTGTCATGGCGATCCGGGCGGCGGCGCGGCGGCGGGTAGCGCGCGTCGGCTGAGCGCCGGCCGCGGCCTATTCGCCCGAGGCCAGCCCCGCGGCCGTCAAGCCCAGCCAGGGCTTGGCCAGCGGCGACGCATAGTCGCCCTTCTTGGCGGTCTTCAGGCCGAGGCCGGCCAGGCCCTCGGCGAACCTGACGGCGACGGCGACGCCGTCGATCACCGGCACGCCGAGGCGGCGCTGCAGCTCGCGACAGAGCGAGGCCATGCCGGCGCAGCCGAGGACGATGGCTTCGCTGCGATCGCTCGCGAGGGCGGCCCGCGCTGCCGCCTCGATCCGCGTCAGCGCCTCCTCGGCGGCGGACTCGAGCGCCAGGACCGGGATGTCGGTGCCGTGGACGCCGCGGCAGCTGCGCTCGAAGCCGTAGCGATGGACCAGCCGCTCGGCGATGACGCAGGTGCGGGTCAGCGTCGTCACGACGGAGAAGCCGGTGGCCAGGAACGATGCCGCGTGGAACGCCGCCTCGGCGATGCCGAGCACGGGGGCCTCGCTCGCCTCGCGCGCAGCGTCGAGGCCGGGGTCGCCGAAGCAGGCGATCACGATGGCGTCGATGCCGGGGCCGCCCGACAGGCGCACCATCTCGGCGACCCCGGCGGCGGCGAACGCCTCGTCGTAGTGCCCTTCGATAGAGGCCGGTCCGAAGCGCGGCTGCACCGCCGCGATGTCCGTGCCGGCGCTGGCTGCCTCTCGCGCTGCCGCGGCGATGGACGCCGTCATCGCGGTCGACGTGTTGGGGTTAACGATCAGAAGTTTCATTGGACGGCCCCGCCTCGGTTGCGCTGCAATCGATCACGACGACGCGACGATGCCACACGTTGGTTCACGGCCGCCCAGAGGAGGTGCGGCCGGCGCTGGCATATCCATTGCGTAGGCAAGCCAAGCATCGATCGGACCATGCACTCGACCCACCCGGAGCCAAGATGACACGAACCCCGCCCCCGCCCGCCTGGACC
>NZ_JANODC010000027.1:0-5463 GCF_031412495.1 Rhizobacter sp.
TGGTGGCGCGGGCCGACCACGCCGGCCACGTCATCCTGTCCGAGGCCGAGGCCGATTTCGCCCTGTCCACCGAAGGCGAGCGGTGGCTGACGCCGGTCGATGCGACGAAGCGGCTCTACAAGCTCGTCGCCGCGGCGCATGAGCGCCTGGGTCTGATGCCGGGGCGCTGAGGCGGCGCGCGGTTCGATGCGCGCGCGGCTGGGCGTCCTTGCCTGCTCAGCGCACCGGCGGGCGCAGGTCGCTGCCGGAGGCACGGATCACGAGCTCGCCGGCCGCCACCTCGACCGCATCGATCTGCGCCGGCACCGCGTGCTCGGACGCGTCGAAGATCGGGTTGAGCGCGTGCTCGACGGCGCGCCGGGCCAGCGCGGGCGCAGCCTGAGAGCCGAGGGTGATCGCGTCGACGCGGAGCAGCAGCTGCGCGCCTCGTGCCACGACGCGGCCGCGGAACTCGGCGGGCATCGGCGCCAGGGCGGTCAGGCCCGGGATGCCGAGCCGCCCGCCCACCGTGATCTCGTCGACACCCGAGAAGCGCACGCTCGCGGCCTCGACCCAGCGATGCGCGGCGAGGTGGTCGGTCATGTCCTGCTCGCTCAGGTGCAGGGCGACGGCCGCCCGGCCGATCGAGGTCACGCGGCGGGCCTCGCGATCGACGGCGACGTCGCGCAGCGCCACGTCGACGCGTGCGAGCACCGGCGTGCGCGGCCGCTGGACGCGGATCCCGACCGCGCGAACCTCGTCGACCCGCGATCCGGCCGCGTCGGCGCCGCGCACGCTCACGTCGTAGCGGTCGGCAGGGCCCACCAGGCGCGGCAAGGCCTCGCGCAGCGCCGCCTCGAGCCGCTGGTCGACATAGCCGGCGCAGCCGGCGACCGAGGCGCCGACGACCGACGCGGCGAGGACGGCGCGGGGCAGGAACCGCCTCGTGGGCAGTGTCGGGTTCATCGCCGCGGATTCTCGGCCGCGCTGCCGGCTGTTGCTAGAGTCGGGCGATGACGACCTATCGAATCGCACTCATTCCCGGCGACGGCATCGGCAAGGAGGTGGTCCCCGCCGGCCGCCAGGTGCTGGAGGCGCTCGCCGGTTCCGGCGATTCGCCGCGCTTCGAGTTCACCGACTTCGACTGGGGCGGCGACCACTACCGCGCGCACGGGCTCATGATGCCGGCCGACGGCCTCGAGGCGCTGCGCGGGCAGGACGCGATCCTGTTCGGCTCCGCCGGCGACCCCGACATCGCCGGCCACGTGACGCTGTGGGGGCTGCGCCTGAAGATCTGCCAGGGCCTGGACCAGTACGCCAACGTCCGGCCGACGCGCATCCTGCCCGGCATCGAGAGCCCGCTGCGGCATTGCCGCCGCGAGGACCTCGACTGGGTCATCGTGCGCGAGAACTCGGAAGGCGAGTACTCGGGCGTCGGCGGCCGCGTGCACCGGGGACAGCCGATGGAGGCGGCGATGGACGTCTCCATCATGACGCGGGCCGGCGTCGAGCGCATCGTGCGCTTCGCCTTCGGGCTCGCCCGCTCGCGTCCGCGCAAGCTGCTCACGGTCGTCACGAAGTCGAACGCGCAGCGGCACGCGATGGTGATGTGGGACGAGATCGCCGCCGAGGTGGCGCGAGACTTCCCCGACGTGCGCTGGGACAAGGAGCTCGTCGACGCCGCGACCGCGCGCATGGTGATGCGGCCGCAGTCGCTCGACACGCTGGTCGCGAGCAACCTGCACGCCGACATCCTGAGCGACCTCGCCGCTGCGCTCGCCGGCAGCCTCGGCGTCGCGCCCACGGCCAACCTCGACCCGGAGCGCCGTTCGCCGTCGATGTTCGAGCCGATCCACGGCTCGGCCTTCGACATCATGGGCCAGGGCATCGCCAACCCCATCGGCACCTTCTGGTCGCTGGTCATGCTGCTCGACCACCTCGGCGAAGCCGAGGCGTCGCGGCGCGTCATGCGCGCCGTCGAGCTCGCCACCGGCGACCCGTCGCTGCACACGCGCGACCTCGGCGGCCAGGCGACGACGGCGCAGGTGACGCAGGCCGTCTGTGCCTTCGTCGCGCCCGGGGCCGCGCAGGATCTCCGCTAGCCCCTTCACGACTCTTCCAGCAACGACAAAGGAGACACGCCATGACCCGCACCCTCATCGCCGCCGTCGCGCTCGGCATCACCGGCCTGGCCGGGCCGGCGCTGGCCCAGACCGCCGCCTGCCCGGCCGCGAACCTCATGTACTGGCAGGCCTTCCCGCCGGGCGGCGAGTCGGACCTCTCGGCGCGGCACCAGCAGATGGTGCTGAAGAAAAAGTGCCCGGCGGTCGACGCCATCGTCCAGTACAAGGCCGGCGCCGGCGGCGCCCTGCTGTGGAGCCAGGCCAACACGCTGCCCGCGGACGGCGTCAACATCGTCGGCATCAACCTGCCGCACATGGTGCTGCAGCCGATGGAAGGCAACGTCTCGTACAAGACGGACGACGTCACGCCGGTGTTCTGGTTCCACTACACGCCCGACCTGCTGGTGGTCAACGAGGCCAGCCCGATCCGCAGCTTCGCCGACTTCATCAAGGCGGCCAAGGCCGACCCGGGCAAGATCAACCTTGGCGGCTCGGGCCTCAATTCGGCCAACCACGCAGCGCACGAGCGGCTCAACCAGGCGTTCGGCGTCAAGACGACGTACGTGCCCTACAAGGGTACCGGCGACATGTCGCTCGCCGTGCTCGGCGGCCACATCGACGGCGCGATGACCTACACCGCCTTCGCCATCGCCAACAAGGGCCGGGTCCGGCCGCTCGCCGTCGCCATGGAGGCGCGGCATCCGCTGCTGCCGGACGTGCCGACCTTCAAGGAGCTGGGCGTCGAGTGGGTCGACGGTGCGTTCCGCGGCATCGGCGTGCCGAAGGCGACGCCGCTCGAGGCACGGCGCCGCCTGTCGGAGACCTTCGCGGCGCTCAACGCCGACCCGGAGATGAAGGAGCTGGCGACCAAGGCCGGCTTCGAGCTGGTCAACGTCGGCCTCGCGGACATGGATGCGTTCATGCGCACCCGTACCCGGGTCTACACCGACGTCGGCAAGCGCATGGGCCTGGGCACCAAGTAGCTCAGGGGCGCCGGGCCAGGAGGTCGATCTCGACCAGCGCGCCGAGGGCCAGCGCGGTGACGCCGATGCAGGTGCGCGCGGGCCGGCGCTCGGGCGCGAAGTACGACGCGTAAGCAGCGTTCATGGCGTCGTAGTCCTCGGCGAAGCGGGTGAGGTACACGCGGGCCACCAGCACCTGGGCGAAGTCGAGGCCGATGCCGCCGAGGACGCGCTGCAGGTTGCGCATCACCTGGTGCGTCTGCGCCTCGACGCCGGCGGGCAGGGGCTGCGAGCGATCGTCGGACATGTTCGGCATCTGCCCGGTCACGAACACCCAGCCGTCGACCTCGACCGCATGGCTGAACGGTGCCACGGGCCGCGGCCCGTCGGCAAGCATGTGGAAGAGGGGTGCGGCCATCGAGGCACATTCTCCCGCGCCGCCGTCCGGCGACGCCGCGGAAATGCGCCCGGACTAGAGCGGGTCCGGCTCCGAGACCCTGACCGAGTCCTCGTAGCGCAGCCGCTCGCGTCCGGTGCGAAGCAGGACGAGCGCCTGGCCGAGGCCGATGGCGGGGCCGCCGGAGAAGTCGAGCTCTCGCTGCGGGTCGAATTCGATGCCGGTGCAGCTGCAGGGCGATGCGAGCGAGACGGAGACCCGTTCCTCGAACGTGTGCAGCTTGCCGCACGAGGTGCAGCGCCATGACGAGCTTCTCGCGAAGAAGGCCGGGGCCTGGGCCGGGGTCATCACCAGGCCGGTGTCGCCGTAGACCGTCTGCACCTCGTTCGGAAGCTCGACGCTGGTGGACGGCTCGTTGGCCGCCGGCGGCCGGTGATGCGACAGGACGGACCGGCTCCACTCCAGGACGTCGTCACGGGCTACTTCGATTCTGCTCATGGATCCAACCCTCGCTTCCGGGGAAGATAGCTGTTCCGCTGGCAATCCGGGGGCGCACCCACCCCCGCGTTCGCGGGCAGCGCCGCACCGTCCGATCAGTTTTCCCGGGGAATCGATCACACTTTGCCGGGTCGAACCCGGTATGGAGGCGCGGCGCCGGGCACAAGGGATGCCGCCCACCATCGTCGCACTCGCACCGCTCCAGCCCCGGAACCCCTGCATGCAAGAGCACTCGACGACCACCCACGACCTCGACGCGGTCTTCGGTCGGGAGCGCCTGCGCATGCCCACGGGCGAGCACGTCGAGGTCTTCCGCGAGAGCACGCCCCCGGGCGAGCGTGTGCGTTACAGCAAGCGCTTCGTGGCGACCCTGCTCGGCGATTTCCGGCCCTGGACCGAGCGCGAATGGCAGGTCCTGCAGCGCTTGGGCGGCCACGGTGCGGCGCCAGTGCCGCTGGTCGCCGGCTTCGTTCCCGCCACCGGCGAGCGGCTCGCCGAGCTGCAGACCTTCGACGCCGGCGTGACGGTCGAGCAGTGGACGACGCTGCGCCCGGGCCACCCGGACCGTCCGGCGGCCCGGCACGTGTTCGAGGACTGCGCCCACTGGTGGGCCCTGGCCCACCATGGCCTGCGCGCGCTCGACGCGCTGCACGAGCGCGGGCTGGTCCACCTCGACCTGAAGGCCGACAACATCTGCATTCCCTGGGACCGCGCCCGGTCGATCCAGCCCGCCGCGGGCGAGCTGCGCGCGCTCCGCTTCGGCGAGCTGAAGCTGATCGACTTCGCGTTCGCGGTCTTCACCGGCGAGGAGCCGCCACAGCCTTTGCCGTTCGGACGCCACACCCGCTACGACTACCAGTCGCCCCGGCTGCTCGATGCGCTCGGCGCCGGCCGGCGCGGGCTCATGGCGCCGACGCGCGAGCTCGACTGGCGCTGCGACTTCTTCAGCCTGGCCGCGATGCTGTGGCTCTACCTGCCGGAGTTCGAGGAAGGCCGCCCGGGCAGCTGGAGCGAGGAGCGTCACGCCCAGGCCGGCGTGCTGGTCCGGCGCCTGCTCGACGAGCACCACGCCGAGCCGGGGCCCCAACGCCCGCATGCCGAGCTGATCGCGCTGACGAAGATCCTGCTGAACCAGGCCGACCTGGCCGCCTCGCTGCGCCAGGGCTGGACGTTCTCGGTCCGCGAGGGCGGCGCCGAAGCCTGGTCGACGCCGCTGACGCGCATCACGGGGACGGCTCGACCGGGTCCGACGGCGGCCCCGGGCGTGCGCGAGCCTGTTGCGGGCGACGCTGCGATGACGGCCGACACCGAACTGCCGCCGAGCCTGCGCCATCGTCCACGCCGGCGGGCAGTGCCGCTGGCCAAGGTGGCCGCCGCGCTGGCGGGTGCCGCGGCAGTCGGTGCCGTGCTGTGGAGCTTGGAACCCCCGCCGGTGCCCGGCACGCGAGCGTCGGACCGGCCGCCCGATCCGGCGCTTGCCCAGGCCCCGGCCACGACCGAATCG
>NZ_JANODC010000028.1:0-2901 GCF_031412495.1 Rhizobacter sp.
ACGCAGACCTCTCGCGCTAGCCGCCGCCCTCGTGCTCACCGGTCTTGCGTCACAGGCGCCGGCCCTGGCGCAGGGCGGCCCGACCATCAAGATCGGCGAGGTCAACAGCTACAAGGCGCAGCCCGCCTTCCTCGATCCGTACAAGAAGGGCTGGGAGCTGGCGGTCGAGGAGGTCAACGCCGCCGGCGGCGTGCTCGGCAAGAAGCTGCAGGTGATCTCCCGCGACGACAACGGCAACCCGGGAGACGCCGTCCGCGTCGCCGAGGAGCTGGTGAGCCGCGAAGGCGTGGCGCTGATCGCCGGCACCTTCCTGTCGAACACCGGCCTGGCGGTCACCGATTTCGCCAAGCAGAAGAAGGTGTTCTTCCTCGCCGCCGAGCCGCTCACCGACAAGATCACCTGGCAGAACGGCAACCGCTACACCTTCCGCCTGCGCCCCAACACCTACATGCAGTCGGCGATGCTGGTGCCGGAGGCGGCCAAGCTGAACAAGAAGCGCTGGGCCATCGTCTACCCGAACTACGAGTACGGGCAGTCGGCCGCGGCCAGCTTCAAGACGATGCTCAAGACGCTGCAGCCCGACGTCGAGTTCGTCGCCGAGCAGGCGCCGCCGCTGGGCCGCATCGATGCCGGTGCGGTGACGCAGGCGCTCGCCGACGCCAAGCCCGATGCCATCTTCAACGTCCTATTCGGCGCCGACCTCGCCAAGTTCGTGCGCGAGGGCAACACGCGCGGCCTGTTCAAGGGCCGCGAGGTGGTCAGCCTGCTGACCGGCGAGCCGGAGTACATCGAGCCGCTGCGCGAGGAGGCTCCGGTCGGCTGGATCGTCACCGGCTACCCGTACTACGGCATCCAGACCGACGAGCACAAGAAGTTCTTCCTTGCCTACTTCCGCAAGTACAACGAGTACCCGAAGCTCGGTTCGGTGGTCGGCTACTCGACCATCATCTCGCTGGCGGAGGGGATCAAGAAGGCGAAGTCGACCGACACCGAGAAGCTCATCGCCGCCTTCCGCGGCTTGCAGT
This sequence comes from Rhizobacter sp., assembly GCF_031412495.1. Lineage (GTDB taxonomy): Bacteria > Pseudomonadota > Gammaproteobacteria > Burkholderiales > Burkholderiaceae_C > Schlegelella_A. Next base: position 1,026 of record NZ_JANODC010000028.1, read on the forward strand.
TCATGTCGCCATTCGGCCGCGTCACGTATCGCGCCATCGACCACCAGTCGACGATGGGCGCCTACATCGGCCGGACCAAGCTCGACGGCAACAAGGGCGTGATGGTCGACTACGTCTACCTCGACGGCGCCAAGTACCAGCCGAGCGACGAGGAAGTGAAGAAGCTGCGGGCCGCCGACTGACGGCGCGCCCCTGATCCGCCGTTGACTTTTTCCTCGATCGTCCTCCAGGTCCTCACGGGCCTGGCTTCGGCGTCCGCGCTCTTCCTCGTCGCCAGCGGCCTGTCGCTGATCTTCGGGGTGACGCGGATCGTCAACTTCGCGCACGGCTCGTTCTACATGCTCGGCCTGTACGGCGCCGTGCTGCTGACGACCCTCTTCGCGGCCGGGCCGCTCGGCTGGTGGGGCGGGGTGATCGTGGCGGCGCTGGTCGTCGCCGCCCTCGGCGCGCTGATCGAGTCGCTGGTGCTGCGCCGCCTCTACGGCGCGCCCGAGCTGTACCAGCTGCTCGCGACCTTCGCCCTGGTGCTCGTCATCCGCGACTTCGCGCTCTGGGCCTGGGGCCCGGAAGACATCCTCGGGCCGAAGGCGCCGGGAATGAAGGGCGCCGTCGACATCCTCGGCAAGCCCTTTCCCAGCTACGACATCTTCTCGATCTTCGTCGGGCCGGTCGTGCTGGGTTTCCTCTGGCTGCTGCTGACGCGCACGCGCTGGGGCCTGCTCGTGCGCGCCGCGACCCAGGACCGCGAGATGGTCGGCGCGCTCGGCGTCAACCAGCGCTGGCTGTTCACGTCGGTGTTCGCGCTCGGCACCTTCCTGGCCGCGCTCGGCGGCGCGCTGCAGATGCCCCACGAGCCGGCCAACCTGAACCTCGACCTGGCCCTGATCGGCGAGGCCTTCGTGGTCGTCGTCGTCGGCGGCATGGGCTCGATCACCGGCGCCTTCGTCGCGGCGATCGTCATCGCCATGGTCAAGGCGGTCTGCATAGCCGCCGGCTCGATCGACCTTTTCGGCACGCCCTTTCCGCTCAGCAAGCTGACCCTCGTCGCCGAGTTCCTGGTCATGGCCATCGTCCTCGTCTGGCGCCCGTGGGGCCTGTTCGGGAAGCCTCAGGGGGCGGTGCGCGGCGCGGCGGCGCTCGAGGGGCCGCTGCGACCGCTGCCGGCGGCCTGGCGCCACGCCGGCTGGGTGGCCCTGGCAGCGCTGGTGCTGGTCGCGCTGCTCAACACCTCGGCGCCGTACGCGCTGGTGCTGATGATCGACCTGCTGATCGCCGTCCTCTTCGCGGCCAGCCTGCACTTCCTCATGGGCCCCGCCGGCATGCACTCGTTCGGCCATGCCGCCTACTTCGGCCTGGGTGCCTACGGCGCGGCGCTGTTCTTCAAGGCCGGCGGCATGCCGATGGAGGCGGCCCTCGTGCTGGCGCCGCTGCTGGCGACGGCCGGGGCGCTGGTCTTCGGCTGGTTCTGCGTGCGCCTGTCCGGGGTCTACCTGGCGATGCTGACGCTCGCCTTCGCGCAGATCGTCTGGTCGGTCGTGTTCCAGTGGGACGCGCTCACCGGCGGCAGCAACGGCCTGGTCGGCATCTGGCCGGCGCCCTGGCTGGCGCCGCGACCGGCCTATTACCTGCTCGTGCTGGCCTGCACGGTCGCGGGATGCGCGCTGCTCGTGCGCATGCTGCACGCGCCCTTCGGCCTGGCCCTGCGCGCGAGCCGCGACTCGCCGGTGCGCGCCGCCGCAATCGGCATCCGCGTGCCGCGCCTGCAGTGGATCGCCTTCGTCGTCGCCGGGACGGTCGCCGGCCTGGCCGGGTCGCTGTTCGCCTTCGCCAAGGGCACGATCTCGCCGGAGACGCTCGGCGTCGGCAAGTCGGTCGA
>NZ_JANODC010000029.1:0-7808 GCF_031412495.1 Rhizobacter sp.
ACGTTGCGGAACACCTCGACGTAGCCGTAGCAGAGGCCGCGGACGAGGGCGTTGCGCGAGAAGCGGCCGACGCCGATCAGCACGCCGAGGACGGTGGTCAGGACGATGCCGATCAGGGCCACCCGCAGCGTGTTCAGCACCCCGACCCAGATCGCCCGACCGTAGCTCTGGCTCGGGTCGTACGCGATCATCGTCTCGCCGATGTCGAAGCCGGCGGCCGCGCTCAGGAAGTCGAAGCCGCTCTGGATCCCGCGCACCGCCATGTTGCGCTGCGTGTTGTGGGCCAGGAACCAGACCGCGGCGGCCACCGCGAGCAGGGCGAGGGCCTGGTAGAGCAGGCCCCGCCCGGCCCGGCTGCGCAGCGACCATTCGCGCTTGCGGCGCGGCTTGCGTGCGCTCAAGGGCGAAACTCGCTTACCGCACCGGCGGTGCGTACATCAGGCCGCCCTGCGTCCACAGGTTGTTGCTGCCGCGGGGCAGGCCGATCGGGGTCTTCTCGCCGACGTGGCGCTCGAAGATCTCGCCGTAGTTGCCGACGGCCTTGATGGCGCGGTAGGCCCACTCCTTGTCGAGGCCGAGCACCTTGCCGGTGTCCTCGGTGCCGGCGCCGAGCAGGCGCATCACGCCCGGGTTCTTGCTGTCCTTCTTCATCTGGTCGATGTTGGCCTGCGTGATGCCGTATTCCTCGGCCTCGAGCAGGACGTTGAAGGTCCATTTGGCGATGGCGAAGAACTCGTCGTCGCCGCGACGCACGGACGGGCCGAGCGGCTCCTTCGAGATCAGCTCGGGCAGGATGACGTGGTCGGCGGGCTTCTGCGCTTCCTTGCTGCGGATCGAGGCCAGGCCCGAGGCGTCGGTGGTGAAGGCCTGGCAGCGGCCGGAGAAGTAGGCGCCGGTCGACGCTTCCTGCTTCTCGAACACCACCGGCTTGATCGCCAGGTTGTTGGCGCGCGAGTAGTCGGTCAGATTGAGCTCGGTGGTCGTCCCGGACTGGACGCAGACGGTCGCGCCCTTCAGCTGCTTGGCGCTCTTCACGTTCAGGCTCTTCGGGACCATGAAGCCCTGGCCGTCGTAGAAGGTGACGCCGACGAAGTGCATGCCGAGCGACGCGTCGCGGGTCAGCGTCCAGGTCGTGTTGCGCGAGAGCACGTCGATCTCGCCCGACTGCAGGGCGGTGAAGCGCTGCTGGGCCGTCAGCGGCGAGAAGCGCACCTTGTTCGCGTCGCTGAGGATGGCGGCGGCGAGCGCCCGGCAGTAGTCGACGTCGAGGCCGGTCCACTTGCCCTGGCTGTCGGCGGCGGAAAAGCCGGCCAGGCCGGTGTTCACGCCGCAGACCAGCGCGCCGCGGCTCTTGATGGCGTCGAGGTCCTTGCCGGCGTGGGCAGGAGCGGCGGCGAGCGTGCCGAGGGCGATGGCGGTCGCCGAGGCGAGTCTGAGAGCGACAGGGGACATGGTTACTCCTGGTGGGAAGGGCAAGGGTGCCGAGACGGTGCGACCCCGATTGCAGCCTGCATGCGGGGCCGTGGGAGCCTGTACTAACCCTTGGAGCCGGGCCGGCTTGCAGGATCCATGCCCAGGGCTGCGGCGCCCGGCCGATGTGCCCGGACGCGGCTCAGCCGAGCGGTGCGGCGCAGTTCGAGCAGAAGCGGGCACCGGCCGCAGCCTCGGTGCCGCAGGCCGGGCAGAAACGCCGGCCGGACGCCACCCCCGCCGCGGCGCCACCGTCCGGCCGGGCCAGCACCCCGCGGCCGCCCTGCGCCGCCGCCGCCTGCAACTCGCGGTGCAGCTTTGCGGCCGAGCCCGCGTCGGCGGCCGAGCCCATCGCCTGCTCGCCGGCGTTCAGCGCCGCGATGCGCTTCTCGTCCTCGCCGCTGAACGGCGCGACGAGCACGCTCTGGCCGCGCGCGAACTGCATGAGGTCGTGCGCCAGTGCCCGCGCCTCCCGCTCGGTCGAGAACATCGCCGTCACCTGGCGCGCATCGTCCTTGCCGAAGACCACCGACTCGATGCGCGCCCGCCAGACACGCAGCGTCATCGCCTCCGTGCGGACGACGCTGTTCTCGGTGTTCATGCGGCTCGTGAAGTTGTTGCCGGTGCCGATGCGCGAGGTCTGCCAGCTGCCGGCCATCTCGACCCAGGTCAGGATCGACTCGAAGTTGAATCGGCCCCACAGGCGCGCCGAGGCGTGGAAGCAGAAGGCAGCGACGAGGGCCAGGATGGCCGAGGTGCCGGCGAGCGAGAAGCGGTTCTGCTGCCACGGCGCGCCGACGTCGAAGTGGCGCACGAAGAGGAGCGTCATGGCCGTGGCGACCACGACCAGCACGGTGGCGAACAGGTCGAGCAGGAGGAGAAGGCGATGGCGCGGCGAGGCCAGCGCCGCGGCCAGGGTCGGCGCCTTGGTGCCGGAGACGGGCAGCGGCTGCGTCTCCTCGAACAGCTCGCCCGTGAAGTTGCCGGACGGCGTCGCCGCCGTCGCGACCGGGTCGACACGCGCATAGCGGCGGTTCGGGATCCGCTCGGTCCAGCTCGACTGCATGACGCGGTCGAGCTCGTCCATCAGGGTCGCCGGCGGCGCGTTCATCGACAGGCGCTGCTGCTCGACGCTGGCGCGCGTCTGCGGCGCCGCGTCGACCTGGGCCAGGATGGCGGCCATCGCCAGGGCGCAGGCGACGAGCGCCGTCGCCAGCATGACGAAGGTCTGCGTGTCGAGCGAGAAGCTGCCGAGCGACGGCAGGCGCGGCGCGAGCAGGCCGATCGCCACCGGGCCGAGGATCGCCACCGCGATCAGGCCCACCAGCGACGCCGTCGTGACGCGCGCCTTGTGCTGGCCCAGCATCGGCCGGAGCAGGAAGACCAGGCCGAAGGCGAAGTAGAGGATCGAGATCCACGGCCGCGTCACCGCGTTGCCGAAGGCGAACCAGGAGAAGGCGAAGCTCGCCAGCGTCGCCGCGATCGCCGCCAGGTTGAACATCGTCCGCCGCGCCAGCAGCTGGACTTCGCGCGGCGCCGTGATCAGGCGCGGCGACCAGTGGTAGAGCAGGCCCTCGACGGCGCCTTCGGGCTCGGGATAGGTGAGGCCGCCCTGGCGCAGGATCTCCTTGATGGCATTGGCGGCCGGCGAGCCGCCGGTCGCGCCGGGCGGGATCTCGGGCGCCAGCGACGCCGGCCGGCCGCGGCCGAAGAAGAAGCGCAGCCGCGTCGCCGCCGTGGCCGCCGCCACGAGGCCGGCAGCGAGCAGCAGGAGCCCGGCGAGCAGCGGCGCCGCGACCAGGCGCAGGGCGCTGTCCTCCATCGCGTTGCGGGCCCAGAGCAGGCTGACGATGCCGGCGCAGACGAGGATCGCGGCGCAGAGCCAGAGCAGCCGGTTCTGCAGCTGGTACGGATTGGGAAGCTCGAGCAGCTTCGATTCGGATCCGTACTCGTAGGACATGGGGGCCTCTTGCTGCGGGTGGGCGCGGGGCGCCGAGTGTAGTGGCGGGTGCATAGTGGCCGGCTGCTTTGCCGCCCGGAGCCGACATGCCGCCGTCATCCTTGGACCCGCCCGCCCGCGACGACGGGATCGACGGCCTCGCCGCGCCGACGCTGGCCTGGTTCGCCGACGTCGACGTCGACGTCGGCGCGCCGATCGAGGTCGGCCAGGTGGCCCAGGGCCTGCGCCGCGTCATCCCGATCCACGGCGGTTCCTGCCGCGGCCGCGGCTTCGCCGGCCGGGTGCTGCCGGGCGGCGCCGACTTCCAGCTCGTCGCCAGCCCGACGCTGGCCCGGCTCGAGGCGCGCTACGTCATCGAGACCCGGTCCGGCGAGCGGATCTACGTGCACAACGACGCCCTCCGCAGCGCGGCGCCCGAGGCGATGGCGCGCCTGCTCCGCGGCGAGCCGGTCGACCCGGCCGAGGTGTACTTCCGCTGCGTGCCGCGCTTCGAATGCGCCGCGCCGGGGCTGGCATGGGTCGGTGAGCGCGTCTTCGTCGGCGTCGGCGTGCGCCGTCAGGACACCGTGCACCTGCGCTTCTTCGAGCTCGCCTGAGGAGGCCTCGGCCTGACGGCGCCGAACGCGCCTTCCTGCGCGAACTCTGACCGCGGAAGCGCCGCTCCGGGCCCGCCCGGGGGCCGGTGCCGCCTCAAGCCGGGCCGGGCCCGGCCGATAAACGGTGGGTCCGCGTGTGCCCGTCGCCTGCGCGGGCGCAGCCATGAAGGCAGTTCTCCCCACCGACACGATCGACGTTCAGGCGCTCCGCGTCGGGATGGTCGTGCACCTCGACGTCGGCTGGATGTCGCACCCGTTCCCTCTCAGCAGCTTCCGGATCACGTCGGCGGCCCAGCTCGAGAAGATCCGGGCCCTCGGGCTGAAGCGCGTCCGCTGCAGCCCGGCGGAGAGCGAAGCGGAGAGCACCGTGCCGCCCGACCCCGGGGCGGACGATCCCGTCACCGAACCCGGGCAGGTCGACGAGGCCGCCAACGACCCGTCCGGCGCGGCCGGCGAGCACGCTGCCGGCACTGGCCCGCGCCTGGCCGCCGGTCCGGCGGAGCATGCCGCGAGCCACGTCGAGCGGGCCGACGCCGCCCGCGTGCGCCGCCTGCAGCGCCAGCGCGACGCCGACCACCTCTGCCAGCAGCAGTACGGCGAGGCGGCGCGTGCCTGCCGGCACGCGCTCGAGCTGGTCGCCGGGCGGCCGCAGCAGGCCCGGGTGCAGGCCGAGGCGCTCACCCAGGCGGTGATCGAGAAGATGATCGGCGAGCAGGACCTCTGCATCCGCATGCTCACCGAAGGGGCCGGCGACAAGGCCTCGATGCACGCGATGAACGTGGCCGTCATCGCCCTGCTGATGGGCCGCTGCTTCGGCTTCGCCGAGGAAGACATGGCCGACCTCGGCGTCGGCGCCCTGCTGCACGACGTCGGCAAGCTCGAGATGCCGCTGCGCCTGCGCCACCGCGAGGACAGCTTCTCGCCGAGCGAGGCCCGGGTCTACGAGGAGCACGTCGACCTCGGCGTGGTGCAGGCCCGGCGCATGGGCCTGTCGGCCGGCGCCGGCCTGGTCATCGCCCAGCACCACGAGCACGCCGACGGGAGCGGCTTTCCGGCCCGCCTGAACAGCGACCGGATGACGATGGCGGCGCGCATCGTCGCCCTCGTCGACCGCTACGACAACCTCTGCAACCCGCACCTGCTGGCGCGGGCGCTGACGCCGCACGAGTCGCTCTCGCTGCTGTTCGCGCAGGGCCGCAGCAAGTACGACGCCTCGATCCTCAACGCCTTCATCAAGATGATGGGCGTCTACCCGCCCGGCTCGGTGGTCCAGCTCACGGACGACCGCTACGGGCTGGTCATCGCGGTCAACTCCACGCGTCCGCTCAAGCCGAGCGTGCTGGTGCACGACGCCGACGTCGACCGCGCCGACGCGCTCGTGGTCGATCTCGAGGCCGCCCCGGGGCTCGGCATCCGTCGCAGCATCCGGGCCCAGCAGCTGCCGCCGCCGGCGCTCGACTACCTGGCGCCGACGGCCCGCTTCGCCTACTTCTTCGAGCCTTCGGCGGCGTCTGCGGACATCGACTGAGCCGGGCATGAACAACCCGCTCCCGGTCGATCGCTTCAGCGTCGCCGACGCCGCGCGCCGGACCTGGCCGGCGCTGATCGAGTCGATGCTCGACGCCGTCTGCCTGGTCGAACCCGAGGGCCTGCGCATCGTCGCCGCCAACGGCGCGGCCGGGCGGTTGTTCGGCGTCGATCCGGCCGAGCTGGTCGGCCGCGACATGCACGCCACCTCGGCCACGCCGGAGGACGAGATCTTCTGGCGCGAGGTCGGCGCGACGCGCGAGCGCGGCGCCGGCATCGTCTCGGCCTCCTACGTCGTCGGCGCCGACGGCGCCGTGGTGCCGGTGGTGCGCCGGGTCAGCCGCGTCGAGCCGGCACCGGGCACCGCCCTCTACGTCGTCGCGCTGCACGACCGCAGCGAGGAGCTGCGCCGGGCCCGCGACGGCGAGGTAGCGGCAGCGCAGCTGGCGGCCACGCTCGAGTCGGTGCGCGACGGCGTGCTGGTGATCGACCTGACCGGCCGCATCAACAACTTCAACCGCCGCTTCGCCGCGCTCTGGGGGTTGCCCGACGAGATGCTGCAGCTGCGCGCCGACGACGAGATCCTCGACTGGATGCGGCGCCAGGTCGACGACCCCGGGGCCTACATGCGCCGGCTGGCCGAGATCGACGCCGCGCCCCTGATGCAGGCCAGCGACGTGCTTCGCCTGCGCTCCGGGGCGACTCTCGCGCGCACCAGCCTGCCGCAGCGCAGCCGCGGCCAGGCCATCGGCCGGGTCTTCACCTTTCGCCTCCTGGGGCCCGGCGCGGCCTGACCGCGAGGCAGGCCGACCCCGGGGCCGGGCGGTGGTCCCGGGCGCGCCGCGTCGGTAAAGTCCGGACTTCGGACCACCGAGGAGGCTTCGCACCATGTCTGCGGTCGCCGGCGCACTGGAGCAACGACTGGGCTCGCTGACCCTGCCCCTGGCCGTGCTTCTGCCCGGCGGGCAGCGGATCGGCAGCGCCCAGGCGGCGGTGACGCTGCGGCTGAAGGAGCTGGGGCCGCTGACGCACCTCGTCACCGGCCAGATCGGCCGCGTCGGCCAGGACTACGTCGAGGGCCGGATCGAGTTCGACGGCACGGTGCGCGAGCTGATGACGCTGGCCGCCGAGATGCTGCCCGGCGACCCCACCGCCGTCGACGCGCCGGCGCCGCTCGCCTGGCTGCGCCAGTTCGCGCAGATCGCCAAGTCGCGGGCGTGCCACCAGCCCGACGCCGACGCCCGCCAGATCCAGTTCCACTACGACGTCTCGGACGAGTTCTACGCCCTCTGGCTCGACCCGAAGCGGGTCTATTCGTGTGCCTACTTCGCCGAGGGCGTGCAGTCCATCGCCGAGGCTCAGGAAGCCAAGCTCGACCACATCTGCAGGAAGCTGATGCTGAAGGAGGGCGAGCGCTTCCTCGACATCGGCGCCGGCTGGGGCGGCCTCCTGCTCTGGGCGGCCGAGAAGTACGGCGTGCGCGGCCGCGGCATCACGCTCAGCCGCAACCAGCACGCTCACGTGAGCCGGCTGATCGAGGCGCGGGGGCTGGGCGGCCGGGTCCGCATCGACCTCCTGGACTACCGGGCCCTGCCCGAGGCCGAGCCCTTCGACAAGATCGCCTCGATCGGCATGTTCGAGCACGTCGGCCGGGCCCAGCTGCCGGGTTACTTCGCCAAGATCCATCGCCTGCTCAAGCCGGGTGGCCTGCTCCTGAACCACGGCATCACCGCGGGGGGAACGCGCAACCACAAGCTCGGCTCGGGGCTCGGCGACTTCATCGAGCGCTACATCTTCCCGGGCGGCGAGCTGCTGCACGTCGCGCCGGTGCTCGAGGTCACCGGCGAGTCCGGGCTCGAGACGCTCGACGTCGAGAACCTGCGCCCGCACTACGCGAAGACCCTGTGGGCCTGGAGCGACGCGCTCGAGGCCCAGCTCGAGGCCGCGCACGCGCTCACCAGCGACACGGTCGTGCGGGCCTACCGCCTGTACCTGGCCGGGAGCGCCATGTGCTTCGAGCGGGCCTGGCTGTCGATCCACCAGATGCTGTGCGCGCGCCGCACCGGCGAGCTCGGGACCGGGCCGATGCGCGGCGCACAATCGGTCTACCCGTTCAACCGCGGCTACATGTATCCGCAAGGCGAGGCCGTGCAGGCCGGAGAGAAGAAGGCGCGATGTACCGATTCAAGTCCAAGGCCGACGGCGATCTGATCATGATGGATCCGGTCGGCGACCAGATGCTCCGCCTCATCGGC
>NZ_JANODC010000030.1:0-2487 GCF_031412495.1 Rhizobacter sp.
GCGCTGCGCAGCGAAGTAAAGGAGGAGGCCCCAGCCGCCAGGCTGGGGACGGGGGACATGAGCGGAGCAGCGCGCCCCGCCGTCCCGATCCCGCGCAAGACCCGCTCCGCGGCAACCCATGGCACCGCGACCAGCGCGGCAAGACCCTATCTCGCCAACGCAGCCGCCACCGCCCGCGAGGCCATGACGCTGATCATCGCCGCCCGGTATTCGGCCGAGCCGTGCAGGTCGGCGTTGATGTCGCTGGTCGGCATCTTCACCCCCTTGGCGGCTTCGGGGGTGAAGCTCTTGGCCAGCGCGTCCTCGATCTCGCGGGCACGGAACACGTGGCCCTTGGCGCCGGTGACGGCGACGCGCACGCCCTGGCCGGTCTGGGCGACGAAGACGCCGATGAGCGCGAAGCGCGATGCCTGCTGCTTGTACTTGACGTAGGCGGCACGCTGCGCGGCCGGGAAGCTGACGTGGGTGATCAGTTCGCCCGGCTGCAGCGCGGTCTCGTAGAGGCCGGTGAAGAAATCGTCGGCGGCGATGGTGCGTCGGTCGGTGTGGATGGTCGCGTTCAGACCGACCACGCCGGCCGGGTAGCAGGCGGCCGGGTCGGCGTTGGCGATCGAGCCGCCGAGCGTGCCCATGTTGCGGACCATCGGGTCGCCGATGCCGGCGGCGAGCTCGGCGAGCGCCGGCACGACGCGACGGACCTCGGCGCTGGCGGCGACGGCGGCGTGCGTCGCCATGGCGCCGATGGCGATGCCGGCGCCGTCGGTGCGGATGCCTTTCAGGTCGGCGATCGCGCCCAGGTCGACGAGGCGCTCCGACTCGGACAGGCGCAGCCGCATGGCCTGGATCAGGCTCTGGCCGCCGGCGAGGTAGCGGGCGTCGGCGCCGGCGGGGGCCCTGGCGGCGTCGCGGCTGGTCGGCCGCTGGTACTCGAATGCGTACATGGTGTTGTCCTTTCAGGCCGGCAGGCCGTGGGCGGCGCGCCAGACGCGCTCCGGCGTCGCCGGCATGGCCAGGTCGACGATCCCGAGCGCATCGGTCACGGCGTTGATGTAGGCGGCGGGCGAGCCGATCGCGCCGGCTTCGCCGCAGCCCTTGACGCCGAGCGGGTTGTGGCTGCACGGCGTGACGGTGGTGTCGACCCGGAAGTTCGGGATGTCCATCGCGCGCGGCATGGCGTAGTCCATGTACGAGCCGGTGAGGAGCTGGCCCGACTGGACGTCGTAGGCCGCCGCTTCCATCATCGCCTGGCCGAGGCCCTGGGCGATGCCGCCGTGCACCTGGCCCTCGACGATCATCGGGTTGACGACGTTGCCGAAGTCGTCGACGGCGACGAAGGACTCGATCTTCACCTTGCCCGTCTCCGGGTCGACCTCGACCTCGCAGACGTAGCTGCCGGCCGGGTAGGTGAAGTTGGTCGGGTCGTAGAACGCGTTCTCGTTGAGCCCGGGCTCGAGCTTGTCGAGCGGGTAGTTGTGCGGCACGTAGGCGGTGAGCGAGACGTTGCCCCAGGCGACCTTCTTGTCGGTTCCGGCGACCCGGAACTCGCCGTTCTCGAACTCGATGTCGGTGTCGGCGGCCTCGAGCAGGTGGGCGGCGATCTTCTTGCCCTTGGCGATGACCTTGTCGACCGCCTTGACGATCGCCGTGCCGCCGACCGCCAGCGAACGGCTGCCGTAGCTGCCCATGCCGAAGGGCACGCGGCCGGTGTCGCCGTGCACGATCTCGACGTTCTCCATCGGGATGCCGAGGCGCTGCGCGACGACCTGGGCGAAGGTCGTCTCGTGGCCCTGGCCGTGGCTGTGCGAGCCGGTGAAGATCGTCACCGTGCCGGTCGGATGGACGCGCACCTCGCCGGCCTCGAAGAGCCCGGCGCGGGCGCCCAGGGCGCCGGCAATGTTCGACGGCGCGATGCCGCAGGCCTCGATGTAGCAGCAGTAGCCGAGGCCGCGCTTCTTGCCCCTGGCCTCCGACGCGGCCCGCCGCGCCGGAAAGCCCGCCACGTCGGCCATCTTCACGGCCTTGTCGAGGTGCGCCGCGTAGTCGCCGACGTCGTAGGTCAGGCCGACCGGCGTCGCGTACGGGAAGGTGGTGATGAAGTTGCGGCGGCGGATGTCGGCCGGGTCCATCTTCATTTCGCGCGCCGCCTGCTCGACCATCCGCTCGACGAGGTAGGTCGCGTCCGGCCGGCCGGCGCCGCGGTAGGCATCGACCGGGGCGGTGTTGGTGAACACCGCCTTGACCTCGGCGTAGATGGCCGGCGTCTTGTACTGGCCGGCGAGCAGCGTCGCGTAGAGGATGGTCGGCACCGCCGAGGCGAAGGTCGACAGGTAGGCGCCCATGTTGGCCACCGTCTTCACCCGCAGGGCGAGGAAGTTGCCCTGGCCGTCCATGGCCAACTCGGCGGTCGAGAGGTGGTCGCGGCCGTGCGCGTCGGTGAGGAAGGATTCGCTGCGCTCGGCGGTCCACTTGATCGGCCGGCCGACGCGC
>NZ_JANODC010000031.1:0-9001 GCF_031412495.1 Rhizobacter sp.
CATCGTCATCGACACCTTCGACACCTTCATGTCGAAGCGGGTCAAGCGCCTGCTCGACGTGATCGCCGACGTCGTCTGCTTCCTGACGCTGTCGGGCATCGGCTGGCTGATCTTCCGCCGCGCCGCCCGGGTCGCCGACTATGGCGACACAACCAACGTCCTGAAGCTGCCGCTCGCGCCGGTCGCCTACCTGATGGGCACGATGATCGTGATCGCCGGGCTGATCCACCTCTGGCTCATCTTCGTGCCGCACCCCGAGACCGAAGACGGCAGCACCGCCCTATGACGGAAGCCCTCCTCGGCCTGGCGGCGCTGCTGGCGCTGTCGTTCGTGCGCGTGCCGATCGCCATCTCGATGGGCCTGGTCGGCTTCCTGGGCCTGTGGTGGTTGCGCGGCGTCGGCCCGGCCATGGCGTCGGCGACGACGGTGGTCTACGAGTCCGGCTTCCAGTACACGCTGTCGGTCGTCCCGCTCTTCATCCTGATGGGCAACTTCGTCACCCGTGCCGGGATGTCGAAGGAGCTGTACCGCGCCGGCTACACCTTCGTCGGCCATTTCCGGGGCGGCCTGGCGACGGCCACCGTGCTCGCCTGCGGCGGCTTCGGCGCGATCTGCGGCTCGTCGATCGCGACCGCGGCGACGATGACCAAGGTCGCCTACCCGTCGATGCACGAGCACGGCTACTCGGACCAGCTCGCCGCCGGCACGATCGCCGCCGGCGGCACGCTCGGCATCCTCATTCCGCCGTCGACGGTGATGGTCATCTACGGAATCATCACCGAGACCAACATCGGCCGCATGTTCGCGGCCGGCGTGCTGCCGGGGTTGATCGCCATCGTCCTGCTCTGCCTGGCGGTGCAGTACATCACCTGGCGGGACCCCGCCGCCGGCCCGCGCGCCGAGCGCGCCGCCTGGAGCGAGCGGCTGCGCGCGCTGCGCGACGTGTGGGCGGTCGGGGCCCTCTTCGTCATCGTCATGGGCGGCATCTACGGCGGCGTGTTCACGGCCACCGAAGGCGCGGGCATCGGCGCCTTCGGTGCCTTCGGTTTCGCCCTGTTCCGGCGCGTCCTGTCGCCGCGGGCCCTGCTCGACGTGCTCGTCGAGAGCGCGCGCACGACGGCGATGCTGTTCATGATCCTGGTCGGCGCGCTGGTCTTCGCCAGCTTCGTCAACTACACGGCCATGCCGGCGGAGCTGAAGAGCTTCGTCATGCAGTACCAGGTGAACCCCATCGTCGTGATGATCGCCATCTGCGGCATCTACGTGATCCTCGGCACGGCGATGGAGGAGCTGTCGATGATCCTGCTGACGGTGCCCGTGTTCTTCCCGCTGGTGGTCGGCCTCGGCTTCGACCCGGTCTGGTTCGGGATCATCATCGTCATCGTCGTGCAGATCGGGCTCATCAGCCCGCCGGTGGGCATGAACATGTTCGTGGTCAAGAACATGCTGCCCGGCGTCTCGACGGCGACCATCTTCCGCGGCGTGACCCCGTTCGTGATCGCCGAGATCGTGCTGCTGGCGATCATCGTCGCCTTCCCGCAGCTGAGCCTCTGGCTGCCGCGCCTGCTGAAGCTATAGGCGCTGCGCCCGAGCGCCTGCGCTCAGCTGAGCATGTTCGTGTCGCCGCACACCGAGAGCGCCTGCCCGGAGATCGTCGCAGCGCGCTGGCTGGCGACGAAGACGACGTAGTCGGCGAGCTGCTCTGCGGTCACGTACTCCTTGAGGGAGGTGCCGGCGAAGGCGCTTTTCTCGATCTCCTCGAACGACAGGCCGCGCGCCTCGGCCTTGGCGGTGAGCACGCGGCGCTGCCGCTCGCCGGCGACGATGCCGGGGAGCAGAGCATTGACGCGGATGCGCTCCGGGCCGAGCTCGATGGCGAGCGAGCGCATGAGGCCGATCACGCCCCACTTCGCCGCCGCATAGGGCGTGCGCAGGGCGAAGCCGAGCCGGCCGGCCAGCGACGAGACGCAGACGATGCTGGCGTTGCCCGAGGCGCGCAGCGCCGGCACCGCCAGGCGCACGCAGTTGAACTGACCGGTCAGGTCGACGGCGAGCGTGCGGTCCCAGGCCTCGGGGTCGATCGCTTCCACCGCCCCGGTCGGCCCGGCGATGCCGGCGTTGTTGACCAGGCAGTCGAGCCCGCCAAGATGCGCCAGGGCAGCGGCGAACCAGCGCCCGACCTGCTCGCGATCGGCCACGTCGCAGGAGACGGCGTGCAGGGCCGGGTCGCTGCTGGCTAGCGCGGCCAGGGCGGCGGCATCGGCGTCGCCCACGGACACCCGCGCACCTTCGCGCACGAAAGCGCGGGCGATCGCCAGGCCGATGCCCGAGGCACCCGCCGAGACCATCACGCGCGCGTTGGTGAGGCCGAGATCCATGTTTGCTTCCTCATGTCCTAGGCCAGCGGCAGGACGCCGCGGGCCTCGATGAACGCCGCCGTGCTGCCGATGTCCTCGAGCAGCACATCGCGCGCCGTCGCCGCGTCGCCGCGCTCGATCGCAGCGACCAGCGCCGCGTGGCAGCGCACCGCCGCGCCGCTGGCGAGCCGGCCGGGGCCGGCGCGCATGTCGAGGTTGAGCACCGGCCCGATGCGCAGCCACAGGCCTTCGATGATCGCCGTCAGCGCCGGCATGCCGGCGGCGCGGTAGACGGCGAAGTGCAGGCTGGCATTGGCGACGATCGCCGCGTCGATGTCGGGCACGCGCCGCTGGCTCTCGCGCCGGAACGCCGACTCGTGGCGACGCAAGGCGGCGCGCTCGGCGCCGCCCAGCCTGCGCGCCGCGCACTCGGCGGCGAAGCCCTCGATGCCGAGGCGAATGGCCGTCAGCTCGCGGAACTGGGGCGCCGACATGAGCGGCACCTGCACCGCCCGCTTCGGCGCGACCTCGAGGGCGCGCTCGGCGACCAGCCGCGCCACGGCGTCGCGCACCGGCTGCATCGAGACACCGAGCCGCCCGGCCAGGCTGCGCAGCGAGAGCCGGTCGCCCGGGGCGAGCAGGCCGGTGACGAGCTGGCCGCGCAAGGTGGCCAGCACCTCGGCGCTCAGGGTCGGGTCCATGGCTTCGGCGATCGACGGGGGCAGGCGGCGGCAGGCTCGGTGAAGGCCCGCTGGACACGAGGCCGGATCCGGTGCACGATAACTGTGATCACAGATCGTGGCAAGGAGACAACGCATGACGCACCCGATCGATTCCCGCCGCCGCACGCTCGTCGCCGGCGCCTCCGCCGCCTCGGCCGCGGCCCTGCTCGGCTTTCCGGCCATCGGTCGGGCCCAGGCCGACGTCATTCGCATCGGCCACCTGACGCCGCGCACCGGCTTCCTCGGCCCGCTCGGCGAGTTCGCGGTGCAGGCGGCCGACATGGCCGTGGCCGAGATCAACGCCGCCGGCGGCGTCAACGGCAGGAAGCTCGAACTCCTGAAGGAAGACTCGGTCAACCCGCAGACCGCCTCGACCAAGGCCGAACGCATGATCGAGCGCGACAAGGTCGCCTGCATCATCGGCGAGATCTCGTCGGCCTCGTGCCTGACCATCAGTCAGGTCGCCGAGCGCACGAAGACGCTCTTCATCAACACCGGCGGCAACTCCGACGAGCTGCGCGGCAAGGGTTGCAAGAAGTTCATGTTCCACATCGAGAGCCAGAACTCGATGTACGTGAAGACCTGCGGCCGCTCGCTCATGGCGCAGGGCCTCGTCAAGGGCAAGAAGTGGTTCTCGCTGACGGCCGACTACGCCTTCGGCCACGACCTGCTGCGCGTCTCGAAGCGCTTCATGGCCGCCAACGGCGGCGACTTCGCGGCCGACAAGCTGGTGCCGACCGACGCCACCGACTTCTCGCCGCTGCTGCTCGAGATCCGCAGCGCCCGGCCCGACCTCGTCATCTCCAACCTGGCCGGCAACCAGGTCACCAACTTCCTCAAGCAGTACACCGAGTTCGGCCTGCAGCATCCGATCGCCGGCTTCGGCTTCGACACCGCGCTCGCCTGGGCCGCCGGCAAGGGCAACTTCCACGGCACCTGGCCCGTGGTCTGGCACCACCTGATCGACACGCCGGACAGCAAGCGCTTCGTCGCCGAGTTCACGAAGCGCTACAATCGCCCGCCCGAGAACCAGGCCTGGGGCGACTACAACGCCATCCGGCTGACGACGCAGGCCATGGCCGAGACGAAATCGACCGAGTCGATCAAGCTCGTCGAGCACTTCGAGAAAGGCGCCAAGTTCGGCCTCATGAAGACGCGCGAAGGCTACTTCCGCAAAGCCGATCACCAGATGATGCACGAGATGTACACGGTGCAGGCGCTGGCCCCGGCGGATGTCAGGAACAACTGGGACATCTTCCGCTCCTCGGCGCCGGTGCCCAGTGCGGGCGAATCGCTCGAGGTGATCGCGACCACCGCCGAGGAGAACGAATGCAGGATGGCCTGAGGGGCTGAGAGACCGAGAGGCGCCGCCGTGCTCGTCGCCCAACACCTGCTCAACGGCCTGCTGGCCGGCGCCTATTACCTGCTGATCGCGCTCGGCCTGTCGCTGATCTTCTCGCTCGGCGGCATCGTCAACCTGGCGCACGGCGCGTTCTATGCGATCGGCGCGTACCTGGCCGTGAGCATCGGCCAGCAGCTCGGCTTCGGCGCGGCGGCAGTGCTCTCGCCACTGGCCGTCGGCGTGCTCGGCGTGGTGATCGAGCGGCTGCTGTTTCGCCGTTTCTACAAGGCCGACCCGGCCCTGTCCTTGCTGCTCACCTTCGGGCTGGCGATGGTTGCCGAGCAGGCGCTGCGCATGATCTTCGGCGCACCGCCGCTCTCGTGGTCGATCCCCGAGGCACTGCGCGGCCAGGTCTTTCTGGGCGACTTCGTCTACCCGCGCTACCGGCTGCTTCTCCTCGGCGTCGCGGCGGCGTGCGTGGCGGGCCTGTGGCTGCTGCTGCAGCGCACGCCGTTCGGCCGCGTCGTCCGCGCCGGCGTGCAGAACCCCGACATGGTGAGCGCGCTCGGCATCTCGCTCGAGCCCTACATGGCGGCGATCGCCTTCCTGGGCATCTGCCTGGCCGGGCTCGCCGGCGTGATGCTGGCGCCGATCTTCTCGATCCATCCGGCCATGGGCGCCGAGATCATCACCTCGGCCTTCGTCGTCGTCGTCATCGGCGGCCTCGGCTCGTTCTGGGGCGTGGTCCTGGCGGCCATCGTCGTCGGCCTGACCAAGGGCGGCGTCACCGCCGCCGGTTACCCGCAGTACTCGGAAGCGGCGATCTACCTGCTCATGCTGCTGGTGCTGCTGGTGCGGCCGCGCGGCCTGTTCGGCGAGCGCATCCAGCGCTTCGAGTAGGCCCGAGCCACGCCGCTCGCCCCCCCCGCCGACAGAACGCCATGCCGTCCCGCCGCGATCTCCTCGTCGCCGCCATCGCGCTGGCGCTGCTGCCCTTCGCCCTGTCCGTGCTCGGCCTCGGCATTACCTCGGCGACCGAGGTCGTGATCTTCGCCATCGCCTGCCTGGCGCTCAACATCCTGGTCGGTACGACCGGTCTCACCTCGTTCGGGCACGGCGCCTGGTTCGGCCTGGGCGCCTACGCGGCGGCGATGGCGCAGCTGAGTCTCTTTCCGGGCTCCTTCGTTCTGCCGCTCGCCATCGGCCTGGCCGCGGTGGCCGTGCTCGCCACGGCGTTCGGCTTCCTCATCCTGCGCCGGCGCGGCGTCTACTTCTCGCTGCTGACGCTGGCGCTCTCGGCGATGCTCTATTCGGTCGCCTTTCGCTGGACCGAGGTCACCGGCGGCGAGAACGGCCTCGGCGGCCTGACCCGGCCCGTCGCCTTCGGCCTCTCGTTCGAAAGCGCAGGTCTCTACTACGCGCTCGTCGCCACGATCAGCTTTCTCGCCGTCGCCGCGCTGTGGCGCTTCCACCGTTCGCCGCTCGGCACGGTGCTCGTCGCCATCCGCGAAA
Source organism: Rhizobacter sp. (assembly GCF_031412495.1). Lineage (GTDB taxonomy): Bacteria > Pseudomonadota > Gammaproteobacteria > Burkholderiales > Burkholderiaceae_C > Schlegelella_A. Next base: position 5,934 of record NZ_JANODC010000031.1, read on the forward strand.
ACGAGCAACGGGCGCGCTTCGTCGGCTACCCGACCGACCGCGTCAAGCTCGTCGCCTTCGTCGGGTCGGCGGCGCTCACCGGCCTGGCCGGCATGCTGCTCGCCTTCAACAACCGCATGACCTCGGCCGAGCCGATCTCGGTCGCCTTCTCGGGCGAGCTGCTGGCGATGGTGATCATCGGCGGCATGCGCTCGTTCCTCGGGCCGGCGCTCGGCGCCCTGTTCTTCGTCATCTTCCGCGACTCGCTCTCGCGCGCCACCGAGAACTGGCTGCTCTTCTTCGGCATCCTGTTCGTCGCTTTCATCGTCTTCTCGCCGACCGGCCTGGTCGGCCTGTACGCGCGGGCGACGGCGCGCTGGCGCAAGCGCCCGGCGGGCGACGCGGCGATGGCCGACCGCCTCGCCGGCACGGTCGTGCTGCCGGCGTTCCTGCGCCCGCCGCCGAGCGCTGGCGCGGCCATCCTGGAAGCGAGCGGCCTGGCCAAGCAGTTCGGCGGCATCCGCGCCGTCAAGGAGATGTCGCTCAGGTTGCGCGACAAGAGCCTGCACGCCCTCATCGGCCCGAACGGCGCCGGCAAGACGACCGCCTTCAACCTGATCTCGGGCCTCTTCCCTCCCGACCGCGGCACGGTCGCCCTCGCCGGCCAGCCGATCGCCGGCCTCGCCCCGGAGGCGATCACGCGCGCCGGCATCGGCCGCTCGTTCCAGATCACGAACCTGTTCGCCACGCTCTCGGTCGAGGAGAACGTGCGGCTGGCGGTGCAGGCGCGCCACCCGCAGCGCTTCTCGGTCTGGGCCGACGCCGCTGCGCTCGCCGATGTCAACCGCGACACCGCCGAGGTGGTGCGCACGATGGGCCTGGGCGGCGTCGAGGGCGCGCCGGCCGCCTCGCTTTCCTACGGCGGCCAGCGCCTGCTCGACATGGCGCTGGCCCTGGCGACGCGGCCGAAGCTGCTTCTCCTCGACGAGCCGCTCGCCGGCCTGGCCGCGGCCGAGCGCGAGCGCGTCGGCCGCCTCATCAAGTCGATCTCGGCCGACCTGCCGGTGCTGCTGGTCGAGCACGACATCGACCGCGTCTTCGCCCTGGCCGACGCGGTCACGGTGATGAACGACGGCGAGGTCCTGCTCGACGGCAGCGTCGCCGAAGCGCGCGACTCGCCGCTCGTGCAGGCGGTCTACATCGGCGCCGGCTCGCACGCCCTGGCGGAGCGGGTGCGGCCGAGTGCGGCCGAGGCCGGGACGCTGCTCGCTATCGAGGGCGTGAACACCTTCTACGGCAAGAGCCACATCCTGCGCGACGTCAGCCTTTCCGTGCACGAGCACGAGATCGTCGCCCTGCTGGGCCGCAACGGTGCCGGCAAGTCGACGCTGCTGAAGACGATCATCGGCGTCGCGCCGCCGGCCAGCGGCAGCATCGTCCTCGCCGGCGCCGCGCTCGCGGGCCAGCCGGCGGCGCTGATCGCCCGCCGCGGCGTCGCCTACGTGCCGCAAGGGCGCGGCCTCTTCGCCGGCATGTCGGTGGCCGAGAACATGGAGCTCGGCCGGCTGAAGCGGCGCAACGATGCCGGCATCCACTGGGACGAGGAAAAGATCTTCGCCTTCTTCCCGCGCATCAAGGAACGCTGGCGCGCGCCGGCCGACTACCTCTCGGGCGGCGAGCAGCAGATGGTGGCGGTGGCGCGCGCCCTTTCGGGAGACACCCGCCTGCTGCTCCTCGACGAGCCCTTCGAGGGCCTGGCGCCGGCCATCGTCGAGGAGCTGTTCGAGGCCTTCGACAAGCTGCGCCACGAGGTCGCGATCCTCATCGTCGATCATCATCTCGACCTCGCGCTGGCGCTGTCCGACCGCACGGTCGCGCTCGAGCGCGGCGCGGTGACGCACGTCGGCCCGTCGGCCGCGCTCTCGCGCGACCTCGAGCTCCGGCGCAAGGTACTCTGGCTGTGAAGGAAGTAGGTTCATGAGCGACGCGCAACGAACCGCCGGCATCGTCGGCGCCGGCCTGATCGGCCGCTCCTGGGCGCACGTCTTCGCGCGCGCCGGCTGGCAGGTGCGCGTGTGGGACCCGGTGCCGGCGCAGCGCGAAGCGGCACACGCCCTCGTCGCGCGCTCCCTGCACGAGCTGCAGGCGCACGGGCTGGTCGACGACGCCGCCGCCGCCGCGGCGCGGGTGCAGGTGGTGGCGACGCTCGCCGAGGCGGTGCAGGCGGCCGAGTACGTGCAGGAAAGCGGCCCGGAGACGCTCGACGCCAAGCGCGCGACCTTCGCTTCGCTCGACGCCGCGACGCCGGCCGCATGCATCCTCGGCTCGTCGACGTCGGCGATCGTCGCCTCGCAGTTCACCGAAGGGCTTGCCGGCCGCGCCCGCTGCCTCGTCGCCCATCCGGTGAACCCGCCGCACCTGGTGCCGGTGGTCGAGCTGTGCGGCGCGCCGTGGACTTCCGCCGAGACGAAGGCGCGCGCCCGCGAGGTGATGTCGAGCGTCGGCCAAAAGCCGATCGAGGTCCGGCGTGAGATCGACGGCTTCGTCCTCAACCGCCTCCAAGTGGCGCTGCTGACCGAAGCGTTCCGGCTGGTGCAGGACGGCGTCGTCAGCCCGCAGGACCTCGATCACACCCTTGCCGACGGCCTCGGCCTGCGCTGGGCCTTCATGGGCCCCTTCGAGACGATCGAGCTGAACGCGCCCGGCGGCATGGCCGACTACTGCGAACGCTACGTGCCGTGGTTTCGCCGCTACCTGGCCGATCTGCCCTCGAAAGAGGTGTGGAGCGACGAACGATGGCGCGACGCGGCTGCCGCCTGGGGGCCGCCGCCGCAGCCGTCCGAGGTGGCGGAGAAGAGCCGCTGGCGCGACGATCGCCTCGCCGCGCTGGCGGCCCACAAGCGGGCGCAGAAGCCCGCACCGACGAACTGAACTCACGAAAGCCCGGACATGGCCACGACCCAGAGCAAGCAACGCAAGGTGATGATCACCTGCGCCGTCACCGGCGCCATCCACACGCCGAGCATGTCGCCGCACCTGCCGATCACCGCCGACGAGATCGCCGAGGCGGCGCTCGGCGCGCACGAGGC
>NZ_JANODC010000032.1:0-4445 GCF_031412495.1 Rhizobacter sp.
GCGGAACACGTCGACGAAGCCGAGCTCCTCGAACAGCCGCGTCATCCAGGCGCGCTCCTCGGGCAGGAAGCCGCTGTTCTTGCGGTTGCCCTTCCAGTTCCGGAGGTCGATCTCCTTGTGCGCGATGTTGATGTCGCCGACGAGGATGACCTCGCGCTCCTGGGCCAGGGCGTGCAGGTACGGCGCCATCAGGGCGAGGAAGCGGAACTTTGCCGCCTGCCGGTGCTCGCCCGACGACCCGCTCGGGAAGTAGCAGCTGACGACGCTGAGCCGGGGCAGGCCCTTGCGGCCGGGGCGGTCGAAGCGTGCTTCCACGTACCGCCCCTCGGCATCGAACTCGGCGTCGCCGAAGCCGCAGCGGATCGCGCTCGGCTTGCGGCGGCTGTAGAGGCCGACGCCGGAGTAGCCCTTCTTCTCGGCGAAGTGGAAGTGTCCCTTCATGCCCGCTACCTTGTCGAAGCGGCCGCGCACCGTGTCTTCCTGGGCCTTGATCTCCTGCACGCCCATACAATCCGCGCCCACCCCCTCGGCCCAGGCTTCGAAGCCCTTGGCCGCCGCCGAGCGGATCCCGTTCAGGTTCAGCGAGACGAGGCGGAACACGCGATCCCCGGCATGAGCCGCACGGCCGTTCCGAAGGCGAATACCGGAGCGCGCAGCGCGGAGGGTAGTTCAATGAGCAAACAGGCTCCCGACACGACCATCGCGCGCGAGTTCGTGCAGTTCGCGGTCGAGGCCGGCGTCCTGCGCTTCGGCGAATTCAGGACCAAGGCGGGGCGGCTGTCGCCGTACTTCTTCAACTCGGGCCTGTTCGACGACGGCGCTCAGCTGATGCGCCTCGGCGAAGTCTATGCACGGCGGCTTACAGCCTCTGGGCTCGCCTTCGACATGCTGTTCGGGCCGGCCTACAAGGGCATCACCCTGGCCGCGGCGGTGGCGATCGAGTTCGGCACGCGCGGCCGGGCGGTGCCGTTCGCCTACAACCGCAAGGAAGCAAAAGATCACGGTGAGGGCGGCGTCGTCGTCGGCGCACCATTGCGGGGGCGCACCGTCATCGTCGATGATGTGATCACCGATGGCGCTTCCAAGCGCGAGTCGGTCGAGCTGCTTCGTCGCCAGGGCGCCGAGCCGGTCGCCGTCCTCATCGCCCTGGATCGACAGGAACGGGGCGGCGCCGCTGACAACCTGTCGGATCGTTCGGCCGTTGATGAATTCGTGCGCGACTACGGCATTCCCGTGATCGCGGTGGCCACCCTGGCGGACTTGCTGGACTACCTGAACTCCGATGCCAACCCGTCCCTTTCCGAGCACGCCGATGCGGTCATGCGCTACCGGCAGCGCTATGGGGTGTGATCCGCTGGCATCTCGCGCTGTCCGGCAACTTGCCTGCGGACTGGCCGTCGCCTCGGCCGCAGTCTCTGCCGCCTGGGCGCAGGCGCCGGCCGCACGCTCCGGCGGCCTGATCTTCAGCTGCGTCCTCAACGGCAAGAAGATCACCTCCGACCGTCCGATCCACGAGTGCAGCCATATCGAGCAGCGGGTTCTCAATACCGACGGGTCGGTCAACCGGATCCTGCCGCCCACCCTCACGCCCGAGGAGCGCGCCGAACTCGAGCGGCGCCAACGCGAAGAGGAGGAGCGCGAAGTCGCCCGCAAGGACGCGGCCCGGCGCGACCGCAACCTGATGCAGCGCTATCCGGACGAGGCGGCGCATGCCAGGGGTCGGGAGAAGGCGCTCGACGACATTCGCATCGCGGTCGGGAAGTCGGAAGCACGGATCGCCCAGCTGAAAGCCGATCGCAAGCCGCTCGAGGATGAGAAGGAGTTCTACGTCGACAAGCCCCTCCCGACGAAGCTCAAGCTGGCTCTCGACGCCAATGAGGCCACCCTCGAGGCGCAGAAGGCCCTGGTGCAGAACCAGCAGACGGAGGTGGGGCGGATCAACGCGCTCTACGACGCCGAGCTTCAGCGACTGAAGAAGCTGTGGGCCGGGACGCCGCCCGGCTCGCTTGGGCCGATGCAGAACGCCGGGGAGGCCTCGAAGGCTGCAGCGGCCCCCCCTGGCACCGGCGCGAGAGCGCTGCAGGTCAAGGACGCCGCGCGCGTCAAGAGCCCCTAGTTCGCCGGTCCGCCATCCGGTCTCGACCGACCGGGCGAAGCCCCGGAGGGCCACCCATCAGCCGAGCTTCGCGCGCAGCAGCGCGCTCACCTGCGTCGGATCGGCCTTGCCCCGGCTGGCCTTCATCGCCTGGCCGACGAGGGCGTTGAAGGCCTTGTCCTTGCCGGCGCGGAATTCCTGCACCGACTTCGGGTTCGCCGCAATCACCTCGGCGACGATCCGCTCGAGCTCGCCGGCGTCGCGCATCTGGCGCAGGCCGCGCGCATCGATGACGGCGTCGACGCCGTCGCCCTCGCCCAGCCAGAGCGCGTCGAAGACCTGGCGCGCGGCGGCGTTCGAGATCGTTCCGTCGGCGATGCGCGACACGAGCTGCCCGAGGGTCTGCGCCGGCAGCGGGATCGTCGTCAGCCCGCCGGCGTGCAGCCGCTTCGAGATCTCGCCCATGACCCAGTTGGCGACCAGCTTCGGCTGGCCGCTGGCCCGCGCGGCGGTTTCGAAGTAATCGGCGACGCTGCGGCTCAGCACCATCAGGGCTGCGTCATACGCGATGAGCATGTACTCACTTTGAAAACGTCTCGCGCGGTCGCGCGGTAGTTCCGGCATGTCGGCGCGGACCCGGGCGATCCACTCTGCCGAGATGGCCAGCGGCGGCAGGTCGGGATCGGGGAAGTAGCGGTAGTCGTGCGCGTCTTCCTTGCTGCGCATGGCCCTCGTCTCGCCGTGCTCCGGGTCGAACAGCACCGTCGCCTGCCGCACCCCGCCGCCGTCGTCGAGGAGGTCGATCTGCCACTGCACCTCGTAGTCGATCGCCTGCTGCATGAAGCGGAAGCTGTTCAGGTTCTTGATCTCGCGTCGCGTGCCGAAAGGCGCGCCGGGGCGGCGCACCGACACGTTGGCGTCGCAGCGGAAGCTCCCCTCCTGCATGTTGCCGTCGCAGATGCCGAGCCACACGACCAGCGCGTGCAAGGCGCGCGCGTACTCGACCGCCTCGGTGCTCGAGCGCATGTCCGGCTCGGTGACGATCTCGAGGAGCGGCGTGCCGGCGCGGTTGAGGTCGATCCCCGACCAGCCGCCGTGGTAATCGAAGGGGGCGCCGTCGGCAGACGCGTCGGCGCTGTCGCGGCCGAGGCCGTGCATCGACTTGCCGGCGTCTTCCTCGAGATGGGCGCGGGTCAGCTGGACCCGGTGCAGCGCCTCGCCGACGTAGAACTCGACCGCGCCGCCCTGGACCACCGGCGTCTCGTACTGGCTGATCTGGTAGCCCTTGGGCAGATCGGGATAGAAGTAGTTCTTGCGCGCGAAGATGGACAGTGGAGCGATCGTCGCGCCGACGGCCAGGCCGAAGCGGATGGCGCGCTCGACCGCGCCGCGGTTGGCGACCGGCAGCGTCCCGGGGAGGGCGAGGTCGACGGGCGAGGCCTGCGTGTTCGGCTCCGCGCCGAAGGCCGTCGACGCGCCGCTGAAGATCTTCGAGGCGGTGGAGAGCTGGGCGTGCGTCTCGATGCCGATCACGACCTCGTAGCCGCGCACCAGCATCGCCGCGGGCGTCGGCGCCGGCGTCATGCGGCCGACCTCGGGTGCTCGGCAGGGGCCCGCAGGTGCCAGTCGGTGGCCTGCTGGAAGGCATGCGCCGCGTGCAGGAGCGTGCCTTCGTCGAAGTAGTTGCCGATCAGCTGCAGGCCGACGGGCATGCCCGTCGGACACCCGGGCCGGCCGCCGGCACCGAAGCCGGCGGGAACGCTCATGCCGGGCAGGCCGGCGAGGCTGGCGGGCAGGGTGAAGATGTCGGCCAGGTAATTGGCGACGGGGTCGTCGCTGCGGTCGCCGAGCGGCCAGGCGACGGTGGGCGCGACCGGGCCGGCGATGACGTCGCAGGCCTGAAAGCAGGCCTGGAAGTCGTCGGCGATCATGCGGCGGAGCTTCTGTGCCTGCAGGTAGTAGGCGTCGTAGTAGCCGTGCGAAAGCACGTAGGTGCCGATCATGATGCGGCGCTTCACCTCGGCGCCGAAGCCCTCGCTGCGGCTCGCCTTGTACATGCCGAGAAGGTCCTCGAAGTGCTCGGCGCGGTGGCCGTAGCGGACGCCGTCGAAGCGCGACAGGTTCGACGACGCCTCGGCCGGCGCGATCAGGTAGTAGACCGGGATCGACAGCTCGGTGCGCGGCAGGCGGACGTCGACGAGGCGGGCGCCGAGGCGCTCGAGCACGCCGAGCGCGGCGCGCAGGGCCGCCTCGACGTCGCTGGCCAGCGCCGGCGGAAAGAACTCGGCCGGCACGCCGATGCGCAGGCCTTCGAGCGGGCGCGCCGCCGTTGCGCCGTCGCGGCTGCGGG
>NZ_JANODC010000033.1:0-2081 GCF_031412495.1 Rhizobacter sp.
TGGCCGACTACCTGCCCTGATGTCTGATTCCTGAACCGCTGCGCCCAGTACCGCCTGAAGGCCGCGCGCAGCTCAACCGAGGTCTCCCCATGAGTGCCGTCCTGACGCCAGGAAGAGCCGCTGCATTGCCTGATCGCTCCCGCGACCATCGCCAGGCCGCTGCGGAGACGACAACGATCGATGCCAACCGCGCATGGGAGATCGACCGTGCGCTGATGCTCGAACGCTCCGAGCGCCGGGCCTGGTGGGTGGCCATCGCCGGCATGGTGCTGGGCCTCATCGGCATCGCAGCAGTATTCGTCCAGGGCCCGCTGCGCCGGGTCGTGGAGATCCCCATCGTGGTCGATCGTGTCACCGGCGAGGCCACGATTCAGCAACGTCTGAGCGTCGAGACCATCCCGCCGATGGAGGCGCTCGACAAGCACAACCTCGCCAACTTCGTCCGGGCCCGCGAAGGCTACAGCTGGATGTTCCTGCAGCGCGACTTCGACCAGGTGGCGCGCATGGCGGTGCCGGCGGTCTTCGCCGACTACAACCGCCAGTTCGAGGGCGACGGCGCCCTGCAGAAGAAGATCGGCGCTGCCGAGGACTGGCGCATCAACGTCATCGGCGTGCGACTGGCCGCGTCCGGGCGCGCCGGGAACAGGGGCGAGGCGACGGTCACCTACGACAAGGTGGTACGCCTGACGGACCGCAACCTGCCGGAAGTCACCACGCGGCACGTGGCCAGCGTCGTCTACCAGTACCAGCCCAAGGTGCTGGCCAAGGAGCGTGACCGGCTCGAGAACCCGTTCGGCTTCGTCGTCACCGCCTATCGGTCCGATCCCGAGATCAACACCGCCGCACCGGGGGCCAAGCCATGAAGCCGCTGGCCTGGCTGACCGCCCTGGGCTGCGTCGCGGTATACGGCTCCACGATGGCCGCGGCGGAGCCTGCGGACCCGCGGCTCCGCGAGGTGGTCTACGACCCGCGCACCGTCATCACCGTGCCGGTCAAGCGCGGCGTCGTGACGCTGGTCGTACTCGATGCCGACGAGGCGATCACCGAGGTAGCCGCCGGTCTGGGCGGCGACTGCACGAAGGCCGATGCTGCCTGGTGCATCGCGGCCCAGCCCGGAGGCCGAAACCTGTTCGTCAAGGCCAAGAGCTCGGCCAGCGCCGCGAACACCTTGGCCGTGGTCACCGACCGCCGCACGCACAGCTTCCGCTTCGTCGTGCTGGCAGACGGCGACCCGAAGCCGCCGGTCTACCGCCTCGTCGTCAAGGCACCGGCCAGGATGACCCCCCCGGCGCGGCTCGCGCTGCGCGAAGCGACGCCAATGATGGCGTTGCCTGTTGTGCCCCCACCCCCGTCACCGCATCAAGTCGTCGCCGAGCGCCTCCAGGCCAAGCCGCAGGTGATGAATACCCAATACTCGATCGCCGAGGGCGCCGGCTCTCAGGACATCGTGCCGACGCTGGTCTACGACGATGGCCGCTTCACCTACCTGCGTTTCCCCGGCAACCGCGAGGTTCCGGCCGTGTTCCATGTGCTGGGCGACGGCAGCGAGACGCTGGTCAACGCCCGCATGGAGGACGACCTGCTGGTGGTCGATCGCGTCAGCCGGCGACTGATGCTGCGGGCAGGCTCAGCCGTCGTCGGTCTGTGGAACGAAGCCTTCGATCTGGACGGCAGGCCCCCGGGCGACGGCACCACGGTGCCCGGCGTGCAGCGCGTGCTGAAGGCCGATGTCAGTGGCAACAACGCGCCCTCCGACGTCCGCAAGGGGGCGACACCATGACTGACGACCCGAACGATCCGCGCGACCGCGATCCAAACCTGGGAGCTGAGCCCGAACCCGACGGCAACGCCATCTCGCCCCTGCCAGGCGAACCGGGCATCCCCAACGTCGCCGCCCGACAGCGTATTTCGATGTCGAAGAAGGGGCTGTTGGCGGTGGCGCTGCTCGTCGGCTCGCTCGTCGCGGTGGCGGCTGTCACCATCCAGCGCTTCTCGGCCAGCGGCAAGAAGGCCGACGAGGCGGAGTCGAAGCTGGTGCGGGACAAGCCGACCGCAGCCACGGCCGAGCCGCGCAGGCTCGA
>NZ_JANODC010000034.1:0-12034 GCF_031412495.1 Rhizobacter sp.
TCAGGATCGTGCTCATACGGCCTCCATCACGCGCTCCGGAAGGATAAAGGCGAAGGTCGAGCCCCGCCCGGGCTCGCTCTCGACGCGCATCGTGCCGCCGTGCAGCTCGACGAAGCGCTTGGCGAGCGCCAGGCCGAGGCCGGTGCCCTCGGACTTCCTCAGGTAGTCGCCCCCGGCCTGGCGGAACTCCTCGAAGACGAGCGCCTGCTGGTCGGCCGCGATGCCGACGCCGGTGTCGACCACCGCGATCTCGACCGCGTTCTCGAGCCGGCGCGCACGCAGCGTGACGCGGCCGCCGGCCGGCGTGAACTTGACGGCGTTGGAGAGCAGGTTGATCACGACCTGCTTGAGCTTCCTGACGTCGGCCGTCCAGTCGCCGAGGCCGGCCTCGATATCGAGCGCCAGCACCAGGCCCAGCCGGCGGGCCCGCTCTCGCACCAGCGTCGTGCAGTTGTCGAGCAGCATCGGCAGGCTGGTCGTCGCCAGGTCGAGCTCCATGCGGCCGGCCTCGATCTTCGACAGGTCGAGGATGTCGTTGATGAGCGAGAGCAGGTGGTGGCCCGAGGAGTGGATGTCGAGCAGGTACTCGAGCTGCTTCTCGTTGACCTCGCCGAACATCTTCTCCGAGAGCACTTCGGAGAAGCCGATGATCGCGTTGAGCGGCGTCCGCAGCTCGTGCGACATGTTGGCGAGGAACTCCGACTTGTGCTTGTTGGCCATCTCGAGCTCGCGGCTCTTGGCCTGGATCTCGTTGAACAGGCGCGCGTTCTGGATCGCGATCACGGCCTGGTCGGCGAAGGTCTTGAGGAGCGTCAGCTCCTTGTCGGTGAACGGCGCCGGCGGGCTGCGCGAGACCTGGATGGCGCCGACGCCGCGGCCTTCCCAGAGCATCGGCGCCACCGCGATCGAGAAGTTGCGGATCTCGGCGGCGATGCGGCGCATCGGCGCCGGCACGTCGGCGCCGGCGAGTGCGTCCGGGTAGTGGATGACCTGGCGGGCCCGGATCGCGTTCTCGGTGGCGGTGCCCTCGAGCGGCCGCGGGAACGCGCCGGCGATGGCCTGGACGCTGCCGCTCGGGCCGAGGGAGTTGCCCCGGTAGCCGCCCATGCGCAGCATCCCGGCGTCGTCGACCAGGTAGATGCCCAGGCCGGTGCCGGCGAACAGCCGCTCGCAGCTGTCGAGGATCTTGTCGAACACCGGCTGGGTGTCGGCCACCGAGCTGCTGATGACCTGTAGCACGGCGGCCGTCGCCGTCTGCTGCTCGAGCGCTTCCCGGGTCTCGTTGAACAGGCGCGAGTTTTGGATCGCGATCACCGCCTGGTCGGCGAAGGTGCGCAGGAGGCCGGTTTCCTTGTCCGTGAACCCGGTCGCCGGCTGGCGGATCACGTAGAGGCTGCCGATCGTTTCGCCTTTCCACACCATGGGCGCGATCACCTGCGAGTAGGTGCCCACGCCGATGCTCTCGGCGATGGCCCGCAGGCGCGGCGGAACGTCGGGGTCGTTGAGGACGTCCCGGACGTGCGTGATGCGCCAGTCGCGGTCGGGGCCGTCGAACTCGAGCTGGACCGGGAACAGCGCCTGCAGCCGCTCGCGGGCGCTGCCGTGATGGGCGCCGAGGTGGAGCAGCCCGTCCTCGCCGGCCAGCAGGACGCCTTGCTCGCTGCTCGCGAACAGGCGCTGGCAGCTTTCCAGGATCTTCTCGAACACCGGGCCGCTGTCGGCGACCGAGCCGCTGATGACGCGCAGCACCTCGGCCGTCGCCGTCTGCTGCTCGAGCGCCTCGCTCAGTTCGGCCGTGCGCTGCGCGACCTTCTGCTCGAGCCCGGCGTACGACTCGCGCAGCTGCTCGCTCATGCGGTTGAACTGCTCGGCCAGGCCCTCGAGCTCGTCGCCCGTGCGGACCTCGATGTGCCGGTCGAGGTGGCCGGCGCCGATCCGGGCAGCGCCTTCCTGCAGGGCGCGCAGGGGCCGGACCAGCGCCCGGGCGAGGAAGAAGCTCGCCGCGATCGAGATCAGGAGCGCCGCGACTAGGATCAGCGAGTTCCGCTGCAAGGTGGCGTAGAGCGGCGCCAGCGCCTCGGTGCGCGGCGACTCGACGAACACCGTCCAGCGCAGCGTCGGTATCGACGCGTGGGCCGAGAACACCTCGTCGCCCTTGAGGCTGCGTGCGAGCGAGCGCCCCCTGCCGCCGGGGACGGCGAGATCGGCGACCTGCGGAAGGGCGCTGAGGTCCGACTTCTTCAGCACCAGGCTGATGTCCGGGTGGGCGATCAGGATGCCGGTGGCGTCGACGACATAGGCGAGTCCGGCGGTGCCGACCTTGATGCGCGAGACGACGTCCCAGACGAACTTGAGGTTCACCTCGGCCGCGGTGACGCCCCCGTCGCCGGCGGGCCGGGCGATCGTCATGTACGGCTCGGTGCCCTTGCGGAAATAGACCGGCCCGTAGTGGATGCGGCCGGTCGAAGCCTCTTGGAACCTGGCCTCCTGCGACAGGTCGGTGCCGGCACTGAACGCGTCCATGGCGAGGCGGCCGATGCGCAGCTGCTCGCGGCCGCGCCCGTCCATCCAGCTGACTTCGGTGATTGCCGGCACCTGGCGCAGGAGCTTCAGGTACTCGATCCGCCGCTCCTCGAGCGCGTCGCCCTCGACGCTGGCCCGCGGCAGCGCGGTCCAGCTGAGCTGGTGCGCGATGTCGAGGATGTACTGCTCGATGCGGGCCGCTGCGCTTTGCGCTTTCTCGACCTGCAGGGCGACCAGGTGCGCTTCGGTCTCTCGCCACGAGAAGTAGACGCTGATCGCGCCGCTGGCGACGAGCATTCCGCCGACCAGCGTGATGATCAGCAGCGCGTACTTCGGAAAGAGCCGCCAGCGCCTCATCATGCCCCTGGTTGTGAGCGAGCATCTTGACAGCTTTCTCCGCGCTCCCGACGTGCCCCTTGGCGCCTGCCGGGCAGCCGCTCGACGCAGTAGACTGGCTCCAGCAGGCGAGTGGCATTCACCCGGGTCACCGGTTGCCGGTTGCGAGGAGGCGCAGGGCGTTCGGCTCGTGGGCGGCGGCCTTCTCGGTGGCAGCGGGGCTGCCGCGGCTTGCGCGTGCCGCGTCGCCACCGCGGATTGCCTGGGTGTCCGGCTCGAAACGCGACCCGCAGTCGCCCTTCGTCGAATCGCTCAAGGTCGGCCTGGCCGAGCTCGGCCACCTGGAGGAGCGCGACTACCGGATCGAGCTGCACTGGGGCGACGACCTGCGCGAGCGATTCGACCCGCTCGTCGCCGAGGTCTTGCGCTCCCGGCCCGACGTGATCGTGACCCAGGGGCCGATCATCTTCGCCGTCCAACGCAGCGGCACGACTGTTCCGGTCCTGTTCGCGTTCAGCGGCGACCCCGTGGAGGGCCGCCTGGTCGACACCCTCGCACGTCCTGGCCGCAACTTGTCCGGGATCAGCATGCTGGCCCTCGAGCTGGCCGGCAAGCGCATGGAAGCACTGGCGGAAACCGTGCCCGGTCTGAAGCGTGTGGCGGTGCTGACCAATCCTGCCCACAACGGCGAGCGCAAGGAGCTCGAGGCATCGCAGGCTGCCGCAGCCCGGCTGGGCCTGAGCCTCGAGTACCTCCCGTTCGAAGGCGACGCCGCCGCGGAAGGTGCGCTCGCAGCGGCCGTTCGCGCCGGCTGCCAGGCCATGATGGTGTTCCCCGACGCCGGCATGATGCGGCGAAGCGAGCGCTTCGCCCAGTTCGCGCTCCAGAACCGCATGCCCGCGGCCTCCGGCTGGGCCGAGTTCGCCCGGCGTGGCAACCTGCTCAGCTACGGGCCCAACGTGCGGCAGGTCTATCGCCGGCTGGCGTCCTACGTGGACCGGGTCCTCCGCGGCGCGAAGGCGGCGGAGCTTCCGGTGGAGCTGCCGACCGTGGTCGAGCACGTCATCAATCTCCGCTCGGCCCGCGCCATGGGCCTGGCGATCCCCCGTACGGTTCTGCTCCGAGCCAACGAGCTGATCGACTGAGCGGCGCGCCGGGGTCCCGGCGCCGACCCGAGCGCCCGCGCGGGCGAGGCGTTACGCGCCGGCGAGGAGCCGCCGGAAGTGCCGTTCCATCCGCGCCGTATCGGCCTTCAGGCCGGTGAAAAACTCGAATGCGCCGATGGCCTGGCCCACCGCCATCGTGCCGCCGTCGACCGTCCGGCAGCCGAGCGCGCGCGCCGCCTGCAGCAGCTCGGTCTCGATCGCACGTAGACGACTTCGGACACCCAGAGCGAGGGGCACCGACCCGGCGATCATGGCGTGGCCCACGGGCACGCCGAGCAGCTGAGGGGGACGATGGCGACGAGCGGACGAAGGCCGCGCCCCAGAGCACCAGCCACAGCCAGGCCGCCAGCGACAGCTCGGTGGTCCACCCGACCGGCAAGTTGAGACGTAGCGCAGGGCGATCTGCAGGATGAAGGCGACAAAGATGAGCGCGGGCAGCCCCGCCGCCACCGCCTCGGCGAAGCGGTGCAGCGAGCTCAGCAGGCGTGCCATCGCGCCGTCACTTGGTCGCGTTGATCCGCTCGAGCATGCCGGCCGGCCATCGACGGCCAGGACAATCCGCTGCCGAACGTGCAGAACATGAAGTTCTACGAGGTGATGTCGCAGATTGCATCTCGACCTCGAAGTCGGGTCGATGTCCTTGGCGAACATCTTCATCATGTCGGCGCGGATGTCCTTGTCCGAGAACACGGCGGCGAAGCGCAGGGTCTGCGGCGCCTGCGCGCGGGCCGTAGGACGGCGGCGAGCGCCAGCGTGGCTCCCGTGCCGCCCGGCCTGCCTCGGCGGCCACGGGCAGGCCGACTTCAGCGGCCGAGCGCCTGCAGCGCGGCGATGCGCTGCTCGATCGGCGGATGGCTCGAGAACAGCGCCATCCAGCCCGGGCGGTCGTTGATGCCGAAGGCGCGCAGCGACTCGGGCAGCGCCGCCGGCTCCTTGCCGCCGAGCCGCGCGAGCGCCCTTACCATGGGTTGCGACGAGCCCAGGTACTCGGCCGAGCCGCGGTCGGCGCGGAACTCGCGCTGGCGCGAGAACCAGGCGACGATGAGCGAGGCGAGCACCGCGAACAGCATCTCGCAGACGAAGACGGTGATGTAGTAGCCCGGCCCGACGCCGCGCTCGGTGCGGAACACGGCGCGGTCGACGAGCGTGCCGACGATGCGGGCCAGGAAGATCACGAAGGTGTTCAGCACGCCCTGGATCAGGGTCAGCGTCACCATGTCGCCGTTGGCGACGTGCGCGACCTCGTGGCCGAGAACGGCCTCGACCTCGTCGCGGCTCATCGACTCGAGCAGCCCGGTCGAGACGGCGACCAGCGCCGAGTTCTTGAACGCACCCGTGGCGAAGGCGTTCGGCGCCCCTTCGAAGATCGCCACCGTCGGCATGCCGATGCGGGCCCGCTCGGCGAGCCGCCGGACCGTCTCCACCAGCCAGGCCTGGGTCGTGCCCTCGCTGCCGTCGATGACCGTGGCCCCGGTCGACCATTTCGCCACCGGCTTCGAGATGAGCAGCGAGACGATCGCGCCGCCGAAGCCCATCACGGCCGAGAAGGCGAGCAGCGAGCCGAAGTCGATCCCGTCCTGCGCCATGACCCGATCGATGCCGAACAGCTTCAGCACGATCGACAGGACCAGCATCACGGCCAGGTTGGTGATGACGAAGAGGACAACGCGCTTCATCGCTGAATTACTCCTGTTGACTGGGAAGAGCCATCAAGCTTCGGGAATCCGGTCGACGTCGTCCAGCCACACCGTCGCCTCGGAGTCGCTCGGGGCGCGCCAGTCGCCGCGCGGCGAGAGGGACCCGCCGGAGCCAACCTTCGGCGCGTTCGGCACCGCCGAGCGCTTGAACTGGCTGGTCTTGAAGAAGCGCCAGCAGAACGTGCGCAGGTGCTTCTTGATCTCGGCCAGCGCGTAGGCGTTGCGCGCGATGTCCGGCGCGGCGGGCCAGTCGCCCCGGGCCGCGTCGTGCCACGCCGTCCAGGCGAGGAAGGCGACCTTCGTCGGCGCGTAGCCGTAGCGGAGGATCTGGTAGAGGTGGAAGTCCTGCAGCTCGTAGGGGCCGACGCTCTCCTCGCTGCTCTGCTCCGGCTGGCCCGCCGGGTCGCCGGGCACGAGCTCCGGGCTGATCTGCGTGCCGAGGATGTCGTCGAGAACCCCGTCGTCGCCGCGCTCGACGGAGCCGCTCGCCGCGACCCAGCGCACGAGGTGCCGGATCAGCGTCTTCGGCACGCTGGCGTTGACGTTGTAGTGCGACATGTGGTCGCCGACGCCGTAGGTGCTCCAGCCGAGCGCGAGCTCGGAGAGGTCGCCGGTGCCGACGACGAAGCCGCCGTGGAAGTTGGCGAGCCGGAACAGGTGGCTGGTCCGCTCGCCGGCCTGCACGTTCTCGAAGGCGATGTCGTAGACCTTCTCGCCGCGCGCGAACGGATGGCCGATGTCCTTCAGCATCTGCAGGCAGCTCGGCTTGATGTCGATCTCCTGCGCCGTGCAGCGCACCGAGGCCATGAGGCGCCGGGCCTGGTCGAGCGTGCGCGTGCTCGTTGCGAAGCCCGGCATCGTGTAGGCCAGGATGCTGCTCCGCGGCAGGCCGGCCCGGTCCATCGCCGCGGCGCAGACGAGCAGGGCATGCGTCGAGTCGAGCCCGCCGGAGATGCCGATGACGAGCTTCTTGCCGCCGACGGCATTCAGCCGTTGCAGCAGGGCGTTGACCTGGATGTTGTAGACCTCCATGCAGCGCTCGTCGAGCGTGGCGGGGTCCGAGGGCACGTACGGGAAGCGCTCGACCCGGCGCTGCAGCTCGAGGGGGAACTGCGTCGGCACGGCAAGCGCAAAGGGCACGCGGCGGAATGCGCACAGGCGATCGGCGTGCTTCTCGACCGAGTAGCCGTACGAGTTCTGGCGCATGCGCTCGCGCGAAACGCGCTCGAGGTCGACGTCGGCGCTGATGAAGTGCGAGCCGGTGACGAAGCGGGCCGATTCGGCGAGCAGGTCGCCGCTCTCGTAGATCAGCGCCTGGCCGTCCCAGCCAAGGTCGGTGGTCGATTCGCCGAGCCCGGCCGACGAGTACAGGTAGGCGGCGAGGCAGCGCGACGACTGCAGGCTGACGAGCCGGTGCCGGTAGTCCGACTTGCCGATCGTGATGTTCGACGCCGACAGGTTGACCAGCACCGTCGCGCCGGCGAGGGCCGCGTAGCTCGACGGCGGGATCGGCACCCAGACGTCCTCGCAGATCTCGCAGGCGATCTTCAGCAGCGGCAGGTCGGCGCATTCGAAGATCAGGTCGGCGCCGAACGGCACCTCGGCGTCGAGCAAGCGGACCGTGGTCGACAGCGCGGTGTCGCCGGACTGGAACTGGCGCGCCTCGTAGAACTCGCCGTAGTTCGGCAGGTAGGTCTTCGGCACGACACCGAGGACGCGGCCCCCGGCCACCACGGCGGCGCAGTTGAACAGGCGGTGGTCGACGCGCAGCGGCAGGCCGACGATCGCGACCGCGCCGACGCCGGCCGTCGCCGCGGCGATGCGGCCGAGCGCCGCTTCGCTGGCGTCGAGCAGGGCCCGCTGGTGGAACAGGTCGTCGCAGGTGTAGGCTGAAAGCCCGAGCTCCGGGAAGGCGACGACGACGGCGCCCTGCGCCACCGCCTGCTCGAACATCAAAATCGTTTCGCCGGCGTTGAAGGCCGGGTCGGCGACCTGGATGCGCGGCACGGCGACTGCAACGCGTGCGAAGCCGTGGCGGTACGGGTTGAAGAAGTCCGGCTCGGTGTGGGGCATGGCCAGTCATTGTGCGGCGGCTCCGACGATCCGTCGCGGCCATCTCCGACACGGCCCGCTCGCCCGCCTGCGCAGGATGCAGGAATCGCCAACCGCCTCCACCGGGCGGAACGCGCAGCGCAGGAGAAACCGATGAAAGAGCAGACGACCGACACCCATCCGCTGAGCGACCTCGTCTACGACTGGATCACGCTTATCCAGAACAAGGCGCAGGCGCTCGTCGCCTACGATCAGTACATCCGGGACGCCGAGGAGGCCGGCTCGCCGGAGTGCGCCGCCTTCTTCCGCAAGGTGCACGACGCCGACAAGGCCCAGCTGGCCGAGGCGAAGGGGCATCTGGTCGCCGTGCTGCAGGGCAGGATGGGCAAGGGCTGACCAGGGGCCGAACGAGAACGACATGGACAAGACCCCCGAGCAGCTCTACACCGACCTCCTGCGTCAGCTGGCGAGCCCGAGCGCCATCCAGCCGGCCCTGCTCGCCGACACCTTCCGCGAGGTCGAGCGCATGCACTCGATGGGGCACATCACCGACTGGCAGCTGCACAACGCCCGCGAGGCGTACGCCGAGACGATCGAGCGCGATCCGCGCGAAGGCGGGCCGCGATCGGCGGAGACCCGGGCCGACGAGCGCGACTGATCGTTCACCCGCGGCGCGAACACGCCCTTGTCCGACTCGCGCCGGGCTCCGGGCGGCAGACAATGACTGTTCGTCCATTCACGAGCACCCGATGACCGATCCCCGCAACATCGCCCACGACAAGAAGGTCCAGCAGGAAAAGAAGCACCGCCACGAGGAAATCGCTCCTGGCGCGGACGCCAAGCCGCAGCCCGGCAAGAAGACGCCCATGGAGCATCACGCCTCCGACATCTCCAAGTTGCCCGACGAGGCGGCGGACGAGGGCACGGCGAAGCCCTAGCGGCCGGCTCAGCCCGAGGCACCGGCGCATGCCTCACCCCGCCGACGTGCCGCCCGGCAGCGACGGCGCCAGCCCGCCGGAGCCACCGGCGCTGCGACGCGTGATGGGGCCGTGGCTGCTGCTCCTCTTCATCGTCGGCGACATCCTCGGGACCGGGATCTACGCCCTGACCGGCCAGGTCGCCGGCCACGTCGGCGGCGTCGTCTGGCTGCCCTTCCTCGCCGCCTTCGTCGTGGCCCTGATCACGGCCTTCAGCTACCTCGAGCTGGTCACCAAGTACCCGAAGGCCGCGGGTGCGGCGCTCTATACGCACAAGGCGTTCGGCGTCCACTTCGTGACCTTCATCGTCGCCTTCGCCGTGATGTGCTCGGGCATCACCTCGGCATCGACGGCGTCGCGCGCGTTCGCGGCCAATCTGTCCGGCGCCTTCGAGCTCGGCCTCGGCCCGCTCGGCGTCACCGCCGTCGGCCTCGCCTTCATGGCCCTCGTCGCCGCGATCAACCTGCGCGGCGTCGGCGAGAGTGTGAAGTTCAACGTGGTCCTGACCTGCGTCGAGCTGACCGGCCTACTGATCATCATCTTCATCGGCCTGTCGGCCATCGCCGCCGGCCAGGGCGACGTGTCGCGCGTGCTCCGGTTCAGCGCCCGCGCCGACGGGGGCGGCGCTTTCTGGTCCGTCGTCGCCGCGACGACGATCGCCTTCTACGCCATGGTCGGCTTCGAGGACTCCGCCAATATGGCCGAGGAGTGCAAGGACCCGGTGCGCCACTTCCCCAGGGTGTTGCTCGCCGGCCTGTGCATCACGGGCCTCATCTATGTGCTGGTGTCGATCTCCGCGGTGACGCTGGTCGCGCCCGAGGCGCTGGGCGAAGGCGAGACGCCCTTGCTGAAGGTGGTGGCGGCCGGCGCGCCCGGTTTCCCGCTCGAGGTATTCGGCGTCATCACGATGTTCGCGGTGGCCAACAGTGCGCTCATCAACATGCTGATGGCCAGCCGCCTCGTCTACGGCATGGCGCGCGAAGGCGTGCTGCCCGAGTCGCTCGGGCGAGTGCATGCTCGGCGCCTCACGCCGTGGGTCGCGATCGCATTCACCACGCTGCTGGCCTTCGGGCTCATCGGCTTCGTCGGCGGGGTGCCAGCACTCGGCGGCACCACCGCGCTGCTGCTGTTGTGCGTCTTCGCGGTGGTCAACGTCGCGGTGCTCGTGCTGCGCCGCGACCCGGTGGCGCACAAGCACTTCCGCACGCCCACCGCGTTGCCGGTGGTGGGCGCGCTGACCTGCGCCTTCCTGGCCGGGCCCTGGACGGGCCGCGACCCGGTGCAGTACCAGATCGCCGGCGTACTGCTGGGGCTCGGTGTGGTGCTGTGGGCGCTGACGCACGTGGTGCTGCGCTCGACCGCCGCGGCACCCCGGCGCGCCTGAGCCGGGCCGTCAGAAGTCGATCGCCACCGCCATGCGCCACGTGCGCGGCGTGCCGATCTGCAGGCCCGCGCCGGCCGACGCCCAGTAGCGCTTGTCGAACACGTTGTCGACGTTGAAGAGCACGCTCGTGGCCTGGCCGAGCGCGGCCGTGCGCCAGCGCACGCCGGCATCGAGCCGCGTCCACGCGGGGATCGACTGCGTGTTCAGCGCATCCACGTCCTGCCGGCCGAAGCGGAACACGCCCGCATACAGCCCGAGCCCCGGCACGGCCGCCAAGCGGTAATCGCCGGTGAGGCTTGCCGCGTAGACCGGCACGCCGGGCGGGCGCTGGCCGTTCTGCGCCGGGTCGCCGGTCTCCACTTGGTCGGCGTCGAACAGCGTCAGCCCGCCGATCACCGACAGCGCCTCGTTCACCGGCCCGGACGCGAACAGCTCCAGCCCGCGGTGGCGCTGCGTGCCGTCGACCACGAAGCGCGGCAGCGGCGTCTCCTGGTTGGTGAAGGCGAGCGGCCGCTCGATCTGGAACAGCGTGGCCGACAGCAGCAGCTTGGCCTCGCTCTCCCACTTGACGCCCACCTCCACCTGCTCGGCCACGCTGGCCGGGAAGGCCTGGTTCGGGTTGCTCACGCCCGTCTGCGGCGCGACGGGGCCCTGCTCCAGTCCTTCGGCGTAGTGCGCGTAGAGCGTCATCGACGGCACGGGCTTGAACATCACCGCCGCGACCGGTGAGGTCTTGGTGTTGTCGAACGCGCTGTCCTGCGCGCCGCCGGGGCCGAAGTAGCTCTCGCCCTCGATCGCCTGGTGGCGCAGGCCGATCAACGCCGACCACTGCGGGTTGAACGTGATCAGGTCCGAGACGGCCAGGCCCGCGCCGCGGTAGACCAGGCCCTTGCCGATGGGCAGGTCGCTGTTGAAGGCCGGCCGGTCGACGAACACCGGCGCATAGAGGTTGGACGCGAAGGGACCGAAGCTCACGCCGGTCTGGTCGATCGAGAACTCGAATTCGCTCGCGGTGTGGCTGCCGTTGAAGACCAACTCGTGCGAGACGCTGCCCGTCTCGACCAGCCCGCGCAGCGTCAAGTCGGTGCTGCGGTCTTCGAGCGAACCGAGCAGGTTGCCGGGGAAGACCGTCAGCTCGCCGTTCGGTCCGACCAGCTGCGCGTAGCTGCCCTCGTAGCCGCGCTCGGGCTCGCGGCTGCTGATGAACTTGCCGGTGAGCATCCAGCCCGGCGCGACGCGCCAGTCGGCCTGCAGGAAGCCGTAGCCGCCGCGGTTGTAGGCGCGAGCCCAGCGGTTGGTGTGGTTGATGCGCGGGTCGGGCGCGCGCGGGATCTGGAAGCCCGGGTCCACGCCGTAGCGGTCGCGGTAGCCGCGGTCCTCGATGTCGTAGAACTCGAAGGCCGCGCGCAGCGTGAGGGCGTCGCTCACCTGCCAGTCGCCGGCCACGGCGGCCATGTCGGTGCGGAAGTCCTGGCCGTCGATGGGCGTGTCGCCGCGGTTCGTCGCCAGGTTCACGCGCAGCCCGAATTGGCTCTCGTCGCCGAGCCGCCGGCTCAGGTCGCCGTGCACCAGCACCCGGCCGCCGTCGGCGTAGCCGAGCGTCAGGCGCGTCAGCGGGTCGGCCGTCGGCATCTTGGTGACGTAGTTGAGCGCGCCGCCCAGAGGCATGCGCGCCGTGCCGCCGAGCAGGAAGGCGCTCACGCCCTTGAGCAGGTCGATGCGCTCGACGTTGAACAGGTAGGAGTTGCGCTGGTTCGGCCGGATCGCCTCGACCTGCAGCCCGTTGATCAGCCCGCCGGCCTGGAAGCCGCGCACCTGCGCGTACAGCGCCGAATCGCCGGGCGTCGACGACGACGTGACCGACGGGTCGTTCTTCAACACGTCCGACGCGGTCACGGC
>NZ_JANODC010000035.1:0-2418 GCF_031412495.1 Rhizobacter sp.
CGGCTGTCGCGCTGCGCCATGCCGGCGGTGTCGATCAGGACCATCTTCTTGGCGGCGAGCAGGTCGAGCAGGTCCTCCAGCGAAGCGCGGTCGTGCGCGGTATGCACCGGCACGCCGAGGATGCGGCCATAGGCGCGAAGCTGCTCGTGCGCGCCGACTCGGTAGGCGTCGAGGGTGACGAGGCCGAGGTTGCCGGCGCCGTGGCGCGCTGCGAAGGCGGCGGCGATCTTGGCGGCGGTGGTCGTCTTGCCGACGCCGGTGGCGCCGATCAGGGCGAAGACGCCGCCGCGGTCCTCCAGCGCCTCGCCGCTCTCGGCGGCCTGCAGGTTCCGTTCGAGGACCTGGGCGGCCCACGCGCTCTCGTCGGCGACGTCGGTGCCCAGCCCGTCGGCGAGCTTGCGCACGAGGACCGGCGAGAAGCCGCAGTCGAGCAGCTTCTGCGTCAGTCGAGCCTCGGCCGGCCGGCGCTGCAGCCGCTCCAGGAAGGCGAGCATACCGAAGCGTTCCTCGATCAGGCCCTTGACCGAGCGGAGCTCGCTGAGAAGGTCGGTGCCGTGGCGCAGCGAGGCCTCGGCGTCGGGGCCGCTGCCGGCAGCCACCGATGCAGCGGCCTGCGGCATCGCCGCGTCGACGACCACCCCGGCAGGCGGAGCGGGATAGCGGGTCTCGTCGTCGAGGCGGACGTCGAGACGTCGTGACAGGGGCTGCACGGCGGCGGCGGCAGGCATCGACGCCCGACGCTCCACCGCCGTCGATTTGGCCTGGTGCTCCATCGCGTCGGCGCGCCGCTTCAGCATGCGCTTCCTGACGTAATCCTGGAACGAGAGCGTGCTCATCTCGAGCCGCTCGGCGTCCTGCTCGGCGCTGCTTGCGTCGAGGTCGGCGTCCGCCTGCGTCGACGCGGCCGGGGCGGCAGCGCCCGTGGCCATCTGCTCGATCCGGCCGACCGCCTCCGGGGCCATCGCGAGCACCTCGACGCCGCCGGCGCTCGGCTTGGTCGACAGCACCACGGCGTCGTCGCCGAGCGCCTCGCGCACGAGGCGAAGGGCTTCGCGCGAGGTTCGCGCCGTGAAGCGTTTGACGTTCATGTCGCCTCCCGCAGGGAACGAAGTGAGGGTGAGGGGTTCATGCCGCCTCCCGCAGCGAACGAACGTGAGCGTGAGGGATTCATGCGGTAGCTCCGATGATCGAGCCGATGCGGATCGAATGGGTCTCAGGGATCTCGCTGTGCGACAGCACCTTCAGGCGCGGCACGGCCCGCTTCAGGAGCCGGGCCATGGGCGCGCGGATCCCGTCCGGCACCAGCAGGCAGGCCGGATGGCCGAGGTCTTCCTGGCGCCGTGCCGAGTCGGCGGCGCTGCGCGCGATGGTGTCGGCGACGCCGGGGTCGAGGGCGGCGCCGTGCGGCGAGTTGAGGGCCTGCGAAACCATGCGCTCGAGCTCGGGCTCGAGGGCGATGACCTCGAGCTCCTTGGTCGGGCCGTAGATCTGCTGCACGATCGACGGCGCCAGGTGGACGCGGATGCGGCGGGCCAGCTCGGCCGGGTCGGTGACGGTGGCGGCGAACTCGGCCAGGCACTCGACGATCGAGCGCATGTCGCGGATGTGCACGCCTTCCTCGAGCAGGAGCTGGAGCACCTTCTGCAGGGCGGCGATGCCGACCATCTTGGGGATCACGTCTTCCATCAGTTTCGGGGCCAGCTTGGTGACGTGCTCGACGAGTTGCTGCGTCTCGACGCGGCCCAGCAGGCGGGCGGCGTGGAGTTGCATCAAGTGTGAAAGGTGGGTGGCGATGACGGTCGCGCAATCAACGACCGTAAATCCGGCCATCTGCGCCTGCTCCCGCTGCCGCTCCTCGATCCAGGTGGCGGGCAGGCCGAAGGCCGGGTCGGTGGTCGGCGTGCCGAGCAGCGGCGTCATCGTCGCCGCACCCGGGTTGATCGCCAGCCACATGCCCGGATAGGCCTCGCCTTCGCCGACCACGGCGCCGCGCAGCGTCAGCCGGTAGGCGCTCGGCTTCAGCTCGAGGTTGTCGCGGATGTGCACCGGCGGCGGCAGGAAGCCGACGTCCTGCGCGAACTTGCGCCGCACGCCCTTGATGCGCGCGAGCAGGTCGCCCTGGCGTGCCTTGTCGACGAGGGCGATGAGGCGGTAGCCGACCTCGAGGCCGAGGGTGTCCACCGGCTGCAGGTCGTCCCAGCTCGCCTCCGCGTTGGCCGGGGGCGGCGCCGGCGCTTCCGGCGGCGCCGTCTTCGCCCGCTGCTGCCGCCGGTGCAAGAGCCAGGCGCCGTAGCCGAGGCCGGCGGCGATGACGAAGAAGACCAGGTGCGGCATGCCGGGAATTGCACCGAGCACGCCGAGCACGCCGGCGACGACCGCGAGCGAGCGCGGCGACGAGAACACCTGCTGCGTGATCTG
>NZ_JANODC010000036.1:0-11142 GCF_031412495.1 Rhizobacter sp.
CACCGACTGGCACCCCGCCACGGGCCGCGGCGCCGCCGCGGTGCTGACGGTCGATCACGGCCTGCCGCGCGAGTTCGGCGCGCTCGCCTTGCGCTGGCGCCGCGGCGCGGCGGCGTCGCGCTACGCGATCGAGCTGTCCGACGACGGCGAGCGATGGCGCGACGGCCGCCACATCGAGCGCGCGCGCGGCGACCTGCACGTGCACTGGCTGCCGGATTCGGAAGCGCGCTTCGTCCGCGTCCGCGTCGACGAGCCGTCGGAGCGGGACGTGGCCCTGGCCGAGCTCGAGCTGCGGCCGCCGCTCGAGGCCAACGCCTTCTTCGCGCAGCTGGCCAAGGACGCGCCGCGCGGCCGCTACCCGCGCGCCTACGTCGGCGAGCAGGCCTACTGGACCGTGCTCGGCGTCGACGGCGGCCGCACCGCCTCGCTGCTCGGCGAGGACGGCGTGCTCGAGCCGGTGCCAGGGGTCGGCGCGCTCGAGCCCTTCCTCGTCGCCGACGGCCGCCTCGTCACCTGGGCCGACGCGCGCATCACGCACCGACTGCGCGACGGCGACCTGCCGATCCCGTCGGTGCAGTGGCGGGCCGGCGACCTCGGGCTCGACATCGAGGCCTTCGGCAGCGGCACGCCCGAGGCGGCGCAGGCGCTCGCCCGCTACCGCGTCCACAACCGCAGCCGGCAGGCGCGCCGCGTGACGCTGGCGCTCGCCTGGCGGCCGTTCCAGGCCAACCCGCCGACGCAGTTCCTCGCCCACCCCGGCGGTGCCAGCCGCATCGGCGAGCTGGGCTGGGACGGCCGTGCGCTCGCGGTCGACGGCGTGCCGCGGCTGCATGCGCTGTCCGCGCCGAGCGCCGTGCGGCTCGAGCCCCTGGCCGCCGGACCGGTCGGCGACTGGCTGGCCGAGGCGGCGCCTTCGCTCGGCGCGCGTCCGATGCAGGGCACGCCGGCCTCGGCGGCGTCGACCCGCCTCGTCGACAGCGCCGGCTTCGCCAGCGCGGCATTGACCTTCGACCTGCGCCTCCGCCCCGGCGAGCACCGCGACGTCCTGGTGGCGCTGCCGGTCCGCGGCACGCCTTTACCGCCCACCGCCGCCGGCTTCGCCACCGCCGAGCGGCGCGCCGTCGCGCACTGGCGCGAGCGCCTGGACCGCGTCCGCATCACGGGTCCGGCCGAGGTCGAGGACATCGCGCGCACGCTGCGCAGCTCGCTCGGCCACATCCTCGTCAACCGCAGCGGAGCCGCCATCCAGCCCGGCCCGCGCGCCTACGCGCGCTCGTGGATCCGCGACGGCGCCCTCACCTCGGCGGCGCTGCTGCGCCTCGGCCACGAGGACGTGGCGCGCGACTTCCTGCGCTGGTTCGCGCCGTTCCAGTTCGCGAGCGGCAAGGTGCCGTGCTGCGCCACCGAGCGCGGCGCCGACCCGGTGCCCGAGAACGACAGCGCCGGCGAGTTCGCCTTCGCCGCCGCCGACCTGTGGCTGCACAGCCGCGACGAGACGACGGCGCGGGCGCTCTGGCCGCACGTGCGCCGCGCCGTGGCGCACATGGAGGTGCTGCGCGCGAGCGAGCGCACCGACGCCAACCTGGTGCCCGAGCGCCGCGCCTACTTCGGCCTGATGCCGCCGTCGATCAGCCACGAGGGCTACTCCGACCAGCCGGCCTACTCGTACTGGGACGACTTCTGGGCCGCGACCGGCTACCGGAGCGCGGTGACGCTGGCGCGGGGGTTGGGCCTGACCGATGACGCAGCCCGCATCGAAAAACACGGCGACGAGTTCATGGCCGACCTGCTCGCGTCGCTCGCCGCGAGCACGAAGCGGCACGGCCTCGACGTGCTGCCCGGCGCCGCCGACCGCGGCGACGTCGATCCGACCTCGAGCACCGTCGCGCTCAGCCCGGGCGGCCTGCTCGGCACCCTGCCCGAGGCGCTGGTGCGCAACACCTTCGACCGCTACTGGCGCGACTTCGTCGAGCGGCGCGACAGCGGCAAGGCCTGGGACGCCTACACGCCCTACGAGTGGCGCAACGTCGCCGCCTTCGTGCGGCTCGGCCAGCGCGAGCGCGCGCTCGCGGCGATGGCCTTCTTCTACCGCGACCGCCGCCCGGCCGGCTGGAACCAGTGGGCCGAGGTCGTGCTTCGCGACCCGCGCGAGCCGCGCTTCCTCGGCGACATGCCGCACGGCTGGGTCGCCTCGGACCAGATCCGCTCGGTGCTCGACCTGTTCGCCTACGAGCACGAAGGCGAGCGCTCGCTCGTCCTCGCGGCCGGCATCCCGATGGCCTGGCTTGACGGCCCCGGCCTGGCGCTGCGGGACCTTCGCACGCCGTACGGTCGGCTCAGCTGGAGCGGCCAGGCCAGGACGGAGCGCGGCCGCCGTTTCGTCGACATCGAGGTGAAGGCGCTGCGCGCCGGTCCGCCCGGCGGCATCGTCCTGCGCGGCCCCTGGCCCGCGGCATCGCGCGCGTGGGTCGACGGCGTCGCCCACGCCGGCACGGCCGGCGAGATCCGGGTCCCGCGCACGCCTGCCCGCGTGCGGATCGAGCTGCCCGGGACGCGCTGAGCGCCCCGCCGGCGCGGCATGCGCGCACGCTGTGGGCAATCTCCTACGTCGCGATCTTTCGGCGTCCCACGGCAAACGAGGGGCGCGGCACCGACGATCGGTGTTCCCGGCGTCGCGGCAGCGATGCCTGTCCTCGTCCGGCCTCAGGAAACCTCAATGGCATCGCGCAAGAGCAAGACCCCTCCGAAGAACGTCGGCCCCTCGTCTTCCACGGCCCGCCAGAGCATCGGCACCGTGCTCTCCACGTTTTCAGGCCCGTCGACGTCGCTCCTCGACGACGACGGCGTCGCGGCGCTGCCGACCGTCTCCGAGGTCCGCCTCGGCACCCAGAAGGTCGGCGCCCAGCTCGCCGGCGCGGCGATGCCGGCCAATCCCCTCAAGGCGTCCGAGTTCGGGCTCGATGCCGGGCACGCGCCGCAGGCGGGCCGGCCCGTGCAGCCGCACGACACGATCGACTCCGCCAGCACCGTCACCGAGGACGCCGTGTCGGCGAAGGTCGGCGACGGCACGCCGCCGCAAGGCCACAACCCGGGCAACGATTCGCTCGACCGCGTCCGCGTCGATTCCGGCGGCCGGGCCCTGACCACCAACATGGGCATCGCCGTCGGCGACAACCAGAATTCGCTCAAGGCCGGCCTGCGCGGGCCGACCCTGCTCGAAGACTTCATCCTGCGCGAGAAGATCACCCACTTCGACCACGAGCGCATTCCGGAGCGCATCGTCCACGCCCGCGGCTCGGCCGCGCACGGCTTCTTCGAGGCCTACCAGTCGCTGGCGCCGATCACGCGGGCGGCGCCGTTCGCCGAAGCCGGCAAGCGCACGCCCGTGTTCGTGCGCTTCTCCACCGTCGCCGGCGAGCGCGGCTCGTTCGACCTGGCCCGCGACGTGCGCGGCTTCGCCGTCAAGTTCTACACCGACGAAGGCAACTGGGACATCGTCGGCAACAACATCCCGGTCTTCTTCATCCAGGACGCGATGAAGTTCCCGGACCTCGTGCACGCGGTCAAGCCGGAGCCGCACAACGCGATGCCGCAGGCGGCGAGCGCGCACGACACCTTCTGGGACTTCGTCTCGCTGATGCCGGAATCGACGCACATGCTGATGTGGGTGATGTCCGACCGCGCGATCCCGCGCAGCTACCGCACCATGCAGGGCTTCGGCGTGCACACCTTCCGGCTCGTCAATGCCGAAGGCCATTCGCGCTTCTGCAAGTTCCACTGGAGCCCGGTCGCCGGCACGCATTCGGTGGTGTGGGACGAGGCCGTCAAGATCAACGGCGCCGATCCGGACTTCCACCGCCGCGACCTGTGGGAGTCGATCGAGGCCGGCGTCTACCCCGAATACGAGCTCGGCCTGCAGGTCTTCACCGAGGAAGAGGCCGAGCGTTTCAGCTTCGACGTGCTCGACGCGACCAAGATCGTCCCCGAGGAGCTGGTCCCGGTGCGCCCGGTCGGCCGCATGGTGCTGAACCGCAACCCGGACAACTTCTTCGCCGAGACCGAGCAGGTCGCCTTCGGCACCGCGAACATGATCCCCGGCATCGACACCAGCAACGACCCGCTGCTGCAAGGCCGCCACCACTCGTACCTCGACACGCAGCTGAGCCGGCTCGGCGGCCCCAACTTCCACGAGATCCCGATCAACGCGCCGGTCGCGCAGGTGCACAACAACCAGCGCGACGGCATGCACCGGCAGGCGATCCCGCGCGGGCGCGTCTCGTACGAGCCGAACTCGCTCGGCGGCGGCTGCCCGTTCCAGGCCGGCATGAAGGGCTTCGTGTCGTTCCCGCAGCCGGTCTTCGAGGACAAGGTGCGCGGCAAGCCCGAGAAGTTCGCCGACCATTTCACGCAGGCGCGCCTCTTCTTCGAGAGCCAGTCGCAGACCGAGAAGAACCACATCGTCGGCGCCTTCCGCTTCGAGCTCACCAAGGTCGGCGTGCAGGCGATCCGCGAGCGCGTCGTGTCGATGCTCGCCAACGTGTCCGACGAGCTGGCCCAGGGCGTCGCCGACGGTCTCGGCATCGACGTTCCGCCGGCTCAGCCGCGCGTGCTGCAGACGCCGCCGACACCCGAGGTGACCCATTCGCCGGCGCTGTCGCTGATGGCTCGGCCGGGCGACGGCGGCGTGCGCGGCCGAAAGGTCGCGCTGCTTGTCGCCGACGGCATCGACGGCGAGTCGCTGCGCGCCGCGCACCGCGCCCTCGCCGCCGAAGGCGCGGCGCCGCGCTTCGTCGGCGTGCGCCTGGGCCGCGTCCGGCCGGCATCGGGCGACGTCATCCACGCCGAGGTGACCCTGGAGACGGCGCCCTCGTCGACCTGGGACGCGGTCGTCGTCCCCGGCAACGATGCGGCGCTGGCCGGGCAGGGCCAGGTCCTCGAGTTCCTGAAGGATCAGTACAGGCACTGCAAGCCGATGCTCTTCCTCGGTGCGGCGAGCGAGGCGAAAGACGCGTGCCGCCTGCCCGCTTCCTTGCCCGACGGAAGCGCCGATCCGGGCCTCGTCTCGGGCGATGGCGTTCCGGCCTTCATCGCCGCCCTGGCGAAGCACCGCGCGTACGAGCGGGAGACCGATCCACCTCGGGTCTGACTTCGGCGAAACTCGGCTCCGAGGAGCCGATTTCATGAGCATCGAGTACGTCAGCATCGACGCCGCCGTCCAGCGGCCCGGCCTGCGCATGGTCGTCGTCGGCGGCGTGCCCAGCGGCTGGAGCGAGGCGGCCAAGGGCATCCTGCACATCAAGCGCATCCCGTGGGCGGCGGTGCGCCTGACCTACGACAGCGAGCTGCTGAAGCAGTGGGCCGGCCAGCGCAGCGGCCCGGTTGCGGTCTACGGCAACGAGCCGCCGCTGGCCGGCTGGCGCGAGATCCTCCTGCTCGCCGAGCGCCTGGCGCCCGAGCCGGCCCTGTTGCCGCATGAGCCGCTCTCGCGCGACCTCGTCCTCGAGCTGTCGAACGACATCTGCGGCAAGGGCGGCCTCGGCTGGGCGCGCCGGCTGCAGCTGATCCACGCCGGCATGAACGGGGAGGGCGGCTTCCCGGAGCGCGTCGCTGCCTACCTCGGCAAGAAGTACGGCTACAGCGCCGAGGCCGGCGCCGCCGCCGGCGCGCGCGTCACCGACCTGCTGGGGCGGATGGCGGCGCGGCTGAAGAAGCAGCAGGAGGCCGGCGCGCCCTGGTACCTCGGCCAGATCCTGACCGCGGTCGACGTCTACAGCGCCGCCTTCATGGCGATGTTCCGGCCGCTGCCGCACGAGCAATGCCCGATGGACGCGGCCACGCGCGTGGCCTTCGAGACGCTCGACGCGCGCACGGCGGCGGCCGTCGACCCGGTGCTGATCGCGCACCGCGACCGGATGTACGCCGAGCACCTGGCGCTGCCCCTGTCGCTGTGAGCGCCGTCGTCACGTCGCTCCTCGGCGAGCTCGTCGCCGCCCTCGCGACGCGGCGGATCCGCGTCGTCGACCTGACGCAGACCCTCAGCCCCGACTTCCCGCAGATCGCGCTGCCGCCCGAGATGGGCCAGTGCTGGCCGTTCCGCATCGAGGAGATCTCGGCCTACGACGCGCGCGGGCCGGGCTGGTACTGGAACAACTTCTCCTGCGGCGAGCACACCGGCACCCACTTCGACGCGCCGATCCACTGGATCTCCGGCCGCGACCTGCCGAACAACTCGGTCGACACCATTCACGCCGGGCACTTCGTGGCCCCGGCCTGCGTGATCGACTGCTCCGCCGAGGCTTCGGCCGACGCCGACTACCTGCTCACCGTCGCCGACATCGAGCGCTTCGAGGCGGTGCACGGCCGCATCCCGGAAGGCGCCTGGTTCCTGATGCGCACCGACTGGTCGAAGCGGCGCGACCCCGAGGCCTATCAGAACTTCGACGAGACCGGCCAGCACACGCCCGGCCCGAGCGCCGAGGCGGTGCAATTCCTCGTCGAGCAGCGCAACGTGCTCGGCTTCGGCACCGAGGCGATCGGCACCGACGCCGGTCAGGGCTACCACCTGCGGCCGCCGTACCCCTGCCACTACACCATGCACGGGGCCGGCCGCTACGGCCTGCAGTGCCTCGCCAACCTCGACCTGCTGCCGCCGACAGGGGCGGTGCTGATCTGCCCGCCGCTGAAGATCGAGAAGGGGAGCGGCAGCCCTCTGCGCGTGCTGGCGCTGGTGGAAGGCCCTCCCTAAGCCGCCCGGCCCGACATGGACCTGTCCGACTGGCTGCTGGTCCCGGGCGAATGGCTGTTCGAGCATTCGGGACTGTCGAGTCTGGGCGCGATGGACCAAGATCGGGGCAACGCGGTCGTGACCCTCGGACTGGCGTTCTGGATCGTGCTCCTGCTGGTGACGTGGCGGCTTTGGCACGTGTGGCGCCCCCACTCGACCGGCCGCATCGCCACGGGGCACGCCAGGAGCGACGATTCATGGGCCAGCGAGCTCTCCGGCCACGCCGCGAGCACGCGCGCCTGGCTGCAGTCGTGGACGCTGCGTGAGGCCTGGGGATGGGCCTTGCGCCTGCAAGCCACCC
This sequence comes from Rhizobacter sp., assembly GCF_031412495.1. Lineage (GTDB taxonomy): Bacteria > Pseudomonadota > Gammaproteobacteria > Burkholderiales > Burkholderiaceae_C > Schlegelella_A. Next base: position 7,086 of record NZ_JANODC010000036.1, read on the forward strand.
ACCTGATCGTCTTCGTGGCGCCGACGCTCGCGGTGGTGCTGACGAAGTACGCCCTCTTCATTCTGTTTTTTCCACTCACGATCATGAGCTTCGCCGACCAGACGGGACCGATCGCGCGGCTGGAGCCGCTCGATCGGCCGGCATGCTGGACGTTCGTGTCGTGGTGCGTCAGCCCGGCGGCCAGCTTCCGCAAACGCACGGACGCGGAGCGTGCCGCCTGCGGCGACGACAAGCGATGCGCGGAGTCGCGCGTGGCCTTGCCCGACCGTGCGCAGCCGTACTTCAAGCTTGCCTGGGTCCTGCTGGCCATGGCGTGGATCGGGACCTGGCGGCGACGTGCTCATCCGGCAGGAGCATCTCCCACCAGACCGTGAGCGGGCCGGTGCCAGCCTCGCTTGTACGCGAAACTGGTTTAGAACTAAACTATCCGTCGATGAACATCGTCTCCATCGGCGGCGGCCCGGCCGGCCTCTACTTCGCCCTGCTTATGAAGCAGCAGTACCCGACGCACCGCGTCCGCGTCGTCGAGCGCAACAAGCCCTACGACACCTTCGGCTGGGGCGTCGTCTTCTCCGACCAGACGCTCGGCAACCTGCAGGTGGCCGACCCGACCAGCGCGGCGCAGATCCTCGACGCCTTCAACCACTGGGACGACATCGAGGTCAACATCCGCGGCCGGAAGTTCACCTCGGGCGGGCACGGTTTCTGCGGCATCGGCAGGAAGCGCCTGCTCAACATCCTGCAGGCGCGCTGCGAGGAAGTCGGCGTCGAGCTGGTCTTCGAAGCCGATGTCAAGAGCGCGGCCGACTACGCCGACGCCGACCTCGTCATCGCCAGCGACGGCCTGAACAGCCGAGTCCGCAAGGAGTTCGAGGGAACCTTTCAGCCCGACATCGACATGCGCCAGTGCCGCTTCGTCTGGCTCGGCACGACGCGCCTGTTCGAGGCCTTCACCTTCGATTTCCAGGAGACGCCGCACGGCTGGTTCCAGGCCCACGCCTACCGCTTCGACGACACCCACTCGACCTTCATCGTCGAGGCCCCGGAGGCGGTGTGGCTGAAGGCCGGCCTCGACACGATGGAGAAGGAAGACGCCATCGCCTTCTGCGAAAAGCTGTTCGCGACGACGCTGCAGGGCCACAAGCTGCTCTCGAACGCGGCGCACCTGCGCGGCTCGGCGCAATGGATCCGCTTCCCGCGCGTCGTCTGCCAGCACTGGGTGCACTGGATGGCGCAGCGTGGCGGCAACGGCCACGGCGAGGTGCCGGTGGTGCTGATGGGCGACGCCGCGCACACGGCGCACTTCTCGGTCGGCTCCGGCACCAAGCTGGCGCTGGAGGATTCGATCGAGCTGGCGCGCTCGATCGGCCAGCATCCCGGCGACCTGCGCGCCGCGCTCGCCCACTACGAAGACGTGCGCAGCATCGAGGTGCTGAAGATCCAGAACGCGGCGCGCAATTCGACCGAGTGGTTCGAGCACGTCGACCGCTACGTCAACCTGCCGCCCGAGCAGTTCGCGTACTCGCTGCTGACGCGCAGCCAGCGCATCAGCCACGAGAACCTGCGCCTGCGCGACAAGGGCTACGTCGAGCACTACGAGGACTGGATCGCCCAGCGAGCCGGCCTGCCGGAGCGCTCCCAGGACGGGTCCGGCGTGCATTGCCTGCCGGTGCGCCAGCCGATTCCGCCCATGCTCACGCCCTTCACCGCGCGCGGCACGACGCTGAAGAACCGGGTCGTCGTCTCGCCGATGGCGCAGTACTCGTGCCTCGACGGCGTGCCGGGCGACTTCCACCTCGTCCACCTCGGCGCGCGGGCCCTCGGCGGCGCCGGCATGGTCGTCGCCGAGATGACCTGCCCGACGCCCGACGCGCGCATCACCCCCGGCTGCCCGGGCCTGTGGAACGCGGCCCAGCGCGACGCCTGGAAGCGCATCGTCGACTTCGTGCACGCCAATAGCGACGCTAAGATCGCCATGCAGCTCGGCCACGCCGGCGCCAAAGGCTCGACCCGAGCGCCCTGGGACGGCGAGGACCAGCCGCTCGAGAGCGGCAACTGGGCCCTGATCTCGGCCTCGCCGCAGCAGTACCTCGACGGCGTCAGCGACTGGTCGCGGGCGATGACGCGCGCCGACATGGACCACGTCCGCGAGGACTTCGTGCGCGCGACCCGCGCCACCGCCGAGGCCGGCTTCGACTGGCTCGAGCTGCACTGCGCGCACGGCTACCTGCTCTCGTCGTTCATCTCGCCGCTCACCAACCAGCGCACCGACGAGTACGGCGGCTCGCTCGAGAATCGCCTGCGCTGGCCGCTCGAGGTCTTTCGAGCGATGCGCGCCGCCTGGCCGCAGCACCTGCCGATGTCGGTGCGCATCTCCGCGCACGACTGGGTCGAGGGCGGCATCACGCCCGACGACGCGGTCGAGATCGCGCGCGCCTTCAAGGCCGCCGGCTGCGACCTCATCGACTGCTCGTCGGGACAGGTCAGCAAGAAGCAGCGCCCGGTCTACGGCCGCATGTACCAGACGCCGTTCGCCGACCGCATCCGCAACGAGGCCGGCATCGCGACGATCGCCGTCGGTGCGATCAGCGAAGCCGACCACGTCAACAGCATCATCGCCGCCGGCCGCGCCGACCTGTGCGCCGTCGCCCGTCCGCACCTGGCCAACCCGGCCTGGACGCTGCTCGAAGCGGCCCGGATCGGCGTCACCGAGGTCGGCTGGCCGAAGCAGTACCGCTCCGCGAAGACGCAGCTCGAGCGCAACCTCGAACGCGAGAAGCAGGCCGCGGCGCAGGTCGCCGGGCTGTCGCCGCTCGAGCAGGCGAACCGGGCGCTGGGGGTCTGATGGCCGCCGCCCGCGACGTGTCGCACGCGCTGCTGCGCAACGCCGGCCCGCTCGGCCACGAAGGCCGCGCCGCCAGCGGCGACCACGCCGTTCTGAAGCTCTGGCTGCGCCTGCTCGCCACGACGACGCAGATTGAGAACGAGGTGCGGCGGCGCCTGCGCGAGCAGTTCGGCATGTCGCTGGCGCGCTTCGACTACCTGTCGCAGCTCTACCGCATTCCCGGCGGCATGAAGATGCGCGAGCTCTCGCGCTTCCTCATGGTCACGGGCGGCAACGTCACCGGGCTGACCGACGAGCTCGAGCGCGAGGGCTTCGTGGTGCGCGAGGAGAGCCCGACCGACCGGCGCGCCTGGATCGTCAGCCTCACCGAGAAGGGCCGGGCCAGCTTTGAGGCCATGGCCGAAGAGCACGAGCGCTGGATCCGCGAGATGTTCGCGGGCCTGGACGCCGAGACGGTGCGCGGCCTGCACGGGCAGCTCGGCACTCTGCGCGCGCACCTGGGGGAAGCGCTCGCCCCGGCCGAAGGAGACACGGCATGAACGATCGCGAGGACCCAACGCCATGAACACGACGAACAGCGGCCTGACTCCCGCGGCCGGCCTCGACCCGGCGCTCGCCGCCGGCAATCGGCGCCCGCTCGCCGGCTACGCGGCGCAGCACTTCGGCTGGCAGGTCGCCGACGGCATCGGCCGCATCACGCTGAATCGCCCCGAGCGCAAGAACCCGCTCACCTTCGACTCCTACGCCGAGATGCGCGACCTGTTCGAGCGCCTGCGCCACGCCGACGACGTGAAGGTCGTCGTCGTCGCCGGCGCCGGCGACAACTTCTGCTCGGGCGGCGACGTGCACGAGATCATCGGCCCGCTCGTCCGCCTGAAGGCGCCCGAGCTGCTGATGTTCACGCGCATGACCGGGGACCTCGTCAAGGCGATGCGGGTCTGCCCGCAGCCCATCGTCGCGGCGATCGACGGCGTCTGCGCCGGCGCCGGCGCCATCATCGCGATGGCGTCGGACCTGCGCGTCGGCACCGCGCGCAGCAAGACCGCGTTCCTGTTCAACCGCGTCGGCCTCGCCGGCTGCGACATGGGCGCCTGCGCGATGCTGCCGAGGATCATCGGCCAGGGCCGCGCCAGCGAGCTGCTCTACACCGGCCGCTCGATGGGCGGCGAGGAGGCCGAGCGCTGGGGCTTCCTGAACCGCCTCAGCGACCCG
>NZ_JANODC010000037.1:0-5221 GCF_031412495.1 Rhizobacter sp.
CACGAAGAAGGTGCCGCTGCACTACGTGAACGAGGAGAACTCGCCGGCGGTCAAGACCGACGCCTGCGTCGTCAACCACGTGGTCAACGAGCTGAACATCCAGTGCCTGGCCTCGCAGCTGCCGGAGTTCATCACCGTCGACCTCGGTGAGCTGACCAAGGGCCAGTCGCTGCACGTCAGCGACATCACCCTGCCGCCCGGCACCAAGGTCGTGACGCACGGCAAGCCGAATCCGGTGATCGTCTCGGCCAACGTGCAGGCGGCTGAAGTGGAAGAGGTCGCCCCGGTCGCGGTCGTCGCTCCGGCGGCCCCGGCGGCGAAGGCGAAGAAGACCGAAAAGCAGAACAAGAAATAAGTCCTGCTTGCGCAGGGACTCCGGCCCCGCTTCGGCGGGGTTTTTTGTTTGCGGGTCGGGGGGGCCGTGCCCCTTGCCGCACCTTGCGAGGCCGCGCTAGGGGCTGCGCGGCTTCGGCAGCAGCAGCAGGGCGCCGAGCGCCGTCAGGCCGAGGCCGGCCGACACCAGCATCGCGCCGGCGCCCCAGCGCGCCAGGCAGAGCCCGAAGAGCCACGGAGCCATGGCCTGCGCGAAGCGCGTCGGCACTGTCAGGAGACCCTGCCTGTAGCCGTAGCCGAGCGGCCCGAAGTAGACGAGCGGGAGCGTCCCCTTGGCGATCGTCAGGATGCCGTTGCCGGCCCCGTGCAGCACCGCGAAGGTGGCGCTCGCCGGCGCGCCGAGCGCCAGCCAGACTGCCGCGCCCACGGGATGCAGCAGGGCGGCGACCCGGGCCGAGAGCAAGGGGTGGACGTGGCGAAGGAAGCCGAACTCCAGCAGTCGACCGGCGACCTGCGCCGGCCCGACGAGGGCACCGACGGCCACGGCCGCGGCCAGGCTCGCGCCGCCGGCCTGCAGGATGCCCGGCAGGTGCGCGGCCATGGCCGTGCTCACGAACCAGGTCGCGGCGAAGGCATACGAGAGCAGCACCGTCGTTCGGGTCGCAGAGCCATCGCCCGCGGCGAGCGGCTCGGCGTCGGCCACGGACATTTGCGCAGGCGCGGCCGACGCGGGCGCCCTGGGCAGCAACGCATTGAGCGGCACGCCGAGCGCCAGGTGAAGGCCGGCCCACGCGAGGCACGCTCCACGCCAGCCGACCTCGCCCGCCATCCATGTCGAGAGCGGCCAGCCGACGGTGCTGGCGAAGCCCGCCAGCAAGGTGATGCCGGTGATCGCGCTGCGCGAGTCGCGCCCGTAGAGGCGCACGAGCGCGGCGAATGCAGCTTCGTAGAGGCCGCAGCCCATGGCCAGCCCGAGCACGGCCCACGCCGCGAACAGGGTCAGCAGCCCGTCGGCCGATGCCAGGCCGGCGAGACCGATCGCGAACACGAGGTGGGAGCCGACGAGCACGGGCCGGCCGCCATGGCGGTCGATGGCGCGGCCAGCTTGGGGTCCGAGCAGCGCCGACACGAGCAGCGCCGCGGAGAAGGCGGCGAAGATCGTTGGCTGGCTGACGCCCAGGTCCCTCGCCATCGGTGCTGCGAGAACGGCCGGCAGGTAGTACGACGAAGCCCAGGAAAGCGTCTGTGCCGTTCCGAGCGCAACGACAGCTCCCGTCTTGTTTGTCACCGTGGGTGGCCCGATTTCGGTTGGCTCGTGATCGCGGCCTGGGCCGGCTTCGCGCTCTTGCGTCCTGACCGCCTCCCTCGGACGAGCGAAGTGATCTTAGCGGCCCGTCCGCGAGAGCCGGGCACTCGATAATCGCCGCATGATTCGCTTGATCGTGGGACTCGGCAACCCCGGCCCGGAGTACGAGAGCACGCGCCACAACGCCGGCTTCTGGCTCGTCGACGCGGTCGCGGCGAGGCTCTCGGCCCGGCTGGCGCCCGAGCGCAGCCACTTCGGTCTCTCGGCGCGCGTCAACGTGGGCGGGCGGCCGCTTTGGCTGCTCGAGCCGACGACCTTCATGAACCTGTCGGGCAAGTCGGCGGCGGCCGTGGCGCGCTTCTTCAAGATCGCGCCCGACGAGATCCTCGTCGCCCACGACGAGCTCGACCTCCTGCCGGGGCACGTGCGCCTGAAGCAGGGCGGCTCGCATGCGGGCCACAACGGGCTCAAGGACATCCAGGCGCAGCTCGGCAGCGCCGACTTCTGGCGCCTGCGCCTCGGCATCGGCCACCCCGGCGTCAAGGCCGAGGTCATCGACTACGTGCTGCGCAGGCCGCCAGCCGCCGAGCGCGCCGAGATCGAGAAGAGCATCGAGCAGGCGCTCCAGGGGCTCGACCTGCTGCTCGCGGGCGACATGGAGCGCGCGACGATGAAGATCAACGCCCGGCCGCCCCGGCCCAGGCCGCCGCGCTCCGAAAAGTCGGCGGTCGCCGCCGATGCCTCGGCCGCGGCAGCGGCAGCGGCAGCGGCAGCGGCAGCGGCAGCGGCAGCGGACGATCGCGTGGATGCAGCAACGGGCGCTGTCAGCGATCCCCGAGGAGAACCGAGATGAGTTCGAACCCGAGACTGTTCACCCTCGCCGCCCTGGCCCTGACGTTCTTTGGCACCGGTGCCCAGGCGCAGGCAGCCTACCGCTGCGGCAACGAGTACCGCGCCGCGCCATGCCCGGGCGGCAAGCTGGTCGTCACCGACGACCTCGCGTCGTCCGCCGACCGGCTGGCCGAAGGACGCGCCGTCGCAGCACGCGAGAAGCGCCTGGCCGACGACATGGTGCGCGATCGCCGCGCCCGCGAAGCGGCCCAGCGGCCGGCCAGGGCGGGTTCGCTGGGCCCGGCCGCAACGCCGGCGCCGGCGGCGACCGCCGCGGCGGCGCTCAAGCCGAAGAAGAAAGCCAAGGCGAAGATCCGCGTTCTCGACGAGAAGGACTTCGTTGCCGACGTCCCCCGGGCCAAGCCGCGCTGAGAGAGGCAGCTTCAGGCCCTTTGGAAGCCTAGACCGGCGCTGCGGCAGCCGCCGCTTCGGCCTGCAGGCGGCGGTAGCGGGCCCAGAGCGTTTCCTGCGACTCGGCCAGCACTGCATTCACCGGAATGCATGCGACCGGGCAGACCTGGACGCACTGCGGCTCGTCGAAGTGGCCCACGCATTCGGTGCATCGGCGCGGATCGATGACGTAGATCTCCGCGCCCATCGAGATCGCCTGGTTCGGGCACTCGGGCTCGCAGACATCGCAGTTGATGCACTCGTCGGTGATGAGCAGGGACATGATGGAATGCGGCGCTGCCGGCGGACCCTGGGCGGCTAGGCTTCCGCCCGCTTCACCCGCTCCTGCAGGCGGTCGAGGACCGAGGGTGACACGAATTTGGAGACATCGCCGGCGAGGCTGGCAATCTCGCGCACGAAGGTCCCGGACACGAACTGGAACTGGTCGCTGGGCGTCATGAACACCGTCTCGACGTCGGGCATGAGCTGGCGGTTCATGCCGGCCATCTGGAACTCGTAGTCGAAGTCGCTCACCGCGCGCAGGCCGCGAACCACGACCTTGCCGCCCTGCTCCACCACGAAATCGCGCAGCAGCCCGCGAAAGGCCATCACCTCGACGTTGGGGTAGCGCGCCGACAGTTCGGTCGCGATCTCGATCCTTTCGGCGATCGAGAACATCGTCCGCTTGTGGTGCCCCGCGGCGACGGCGATGAGCACCCGCTCGAACAGCCGGCTGGCCCTGCGGACGAGGTCCTCGTGGCCCAGCGTCATCGGATCGAAGGTGCCGGGATAGACGGCTGTCAGTCGGGTTACGGACGTCACGGCGCGAGCCTCCCTTCGGTGTCGGCGGAGTGTAGCGACTGGCCGGCCGACGCCCGGCGCAGGAGCTGGAACCGCACGGCGCCGGCCCGGCCGTCCCGAAACAGCTCCATGTCGGGACCGGCCGCGGCCGCGTCGACGGGCGCCGCCGACTCGACATACAGGTAGCCGCTCGGGCGCACGATCCGCCCGGCTACGTGGAGAGCCCGCGCCAGCAGGTCCGACTCGAACGGCGGATCGAGGAAGACGAGGTCGAAGGAGGCCTCCGCGGCCCGCGCCATCCACTGCAGCGCGTCGCTTCGCTCGACCTGGCAGCCGGCCGCGTCGAGGCGGGCTTTCGTCGCCCGCAGGCTCGCCGCCGCCGCCGGATCGCGCTCGAGCAGGATGACCTCGACGGCACCGCGCGACGCCGCCTCGAAGCCGAGCGCGCCGGAGCCGGCGAAGGCGTCGAGGCAGCGCCAGCCGTCGAGCGACTGCCCGAGCCAGTTGAAGACGGTCTCGCGAACGCGGTCGGGCGTCGGGCGCAGGCCGGGCCGGTCGACCACCGGCAGCTTGGTCCGCTTCCAGCTGCCGCCGATGATTCGGACCTCGCGCGGAAGCGCGGCCCGCGCCGGCGCCGGCGCTCTCGGCGCTCTGGGCGCTGCCGGGCGCTCCTTCACGGCCGCACCGGGATGCCGTCGCGGGCGAGCAGCGCCTTGGCCTCGCGCACGCTGAACTCGCCGAAGTGGAAGATGCTCGCGGCCAGGACGGCGTCGGCGCCGCCGATGCGGATGCCTTCGGAAGGTGCTCGAGCGATCCGACCCCGCCGGAGGCGATCACCGGAATCTCGATCGCGTCGGCGACGGCCCGCGTCAGGCCGAGGCCGAAGCCGCCCTTCGTGCCGTCGCGGGCCATGCTGGTGAGGAGGCTCTCGCCGGCCCCTTCGGCTGCCATGCGGCGCGCCCACTCGACGGCGTCGAGCCCGGTGTTGCGACGCCCGCCGTGGGTGTAGACCTCCCAGCCGGGCGCCCCGCCCTCGCGCCGCTTGGCATCGATGGCGACGACGATGCACTGCGCGCCGTACCGCGCCGAGGCGTCGCGGATGACCTGCGGGTTGGCGACCGCGGCCGAATTGAAGCTGACCTTGTCGGCACCGGCGTTGAGCAGGCGCCGCACGTCGGCGACGGAGCGGACGCCGCCGCCGACCGTCAGGGGGATGAAGACCTCCGAGGCCACCGCCTCGACGATGTGCAGGAGCAGGTCGCGGTCGTCGCTCGTCGCCGTGATGTCGAGGAAGGTCAGCTCGTCGGCGCCCTGCTCGTTGTAGCGGGCGGCGATCTCGACCGGGTCTCCGGCGTCGCGCAGCGCGACGAAGTTGACGCCCTTGACGACACGCCCGGCAGTGACGTCGAGGCAGGGAATGATGCGTTTGGCGAGCATGAGACAGGCACCGGGCGAAGGCTTAATATATCGACGGAACCGCTCACGCGGGCAAAGACCGGG
>NZ_JANODC010000038.1:0-5431 GCF_031412495.1 Rhizobacter sp.
AGCAGGTGGGAGCGCAGGGCAGGAAGGCTCATGCGTGAGCGAGTGTAGAGACTCGCCGTCCGTCGATCGTCTCCTACTCGACCGTCACGCTCTTCGCCAGGTTCCTCGGCTTGTCCACATCCGTCCCCCGCGCCACCGCCGTGTGATACGCGAGCAACTGCAGCGGCACGACGTGCAGGATCGGCGAGAGCATGCCGTAGTGCTCCGGCATGCGGATGACGTGGACGCCCTCGCCCGACTGGATCCGCGTGTCTGCATCGGCGAAGACGAACAGCTCGCCGCCGCGCGCCCGCACCTCGTGCAGGTTGCTCTCGAGCTTCTCGAGCAGGGCGTCGTTGGGGGCGATCGCGACCACCGGCATCTGCGCCGTGACCAGCGCCAGCGGCCCGTGCTTGAGCTCGCCGGCAGGGTAGGCCTCGGCATGGATGTAGCTGATCTCCTTCAGCTTCAGCGCCCCTTCGAGCGCCACCGGGTAGTGCATGCCGCGGCCGAGGAAGAGCGCGTTCTCCTTGGCCGCGAAGGCCTCGCTCCAGGCGATGATCTGCGGCTCGAGGGCGAGCACCGCCTGCACCGCCACGGGCAGGTGGCGCAGCGCCTTCAGGTGCGCGGCCTCGTCGTCGTCGGACAGGCGGCCGCGCACCTGGGTGAGCGCCAGCGTGAGCAGGAACAGGCCGACGAGCTGGGTCGTGAAGGCCTTGGTCGAGGCCACGCCGATCTCGACGCCGGCCCGCGTGATGTAGGCCATGACGCACTCGCGGACCATCGCGCTGGTCGCGACGTTGCACACCGTCAGCGTGTGCGCCATGCCGAGCGAGCGGGCATGCTTCAAGGCGGCCAGGGTGTCGGCGGTCTCGCCGCTCTGCGAGATCGTCACGACCAGGGTGCGCGGGTTCGGCACGCTGTCGCGGTAGCGGTACTCGCTGGCGACCTCGACCGAGGTCGGGATGCGGGCGATCGACTCGAGCCAGTACTTGGCGACCGAGCCGCTGTAGTAGCTGGTGCCGCAGGCGAGGATCAGGACGGCGTCGATCTCCTTGAAGATGCGGAAGGCGTCGTCGCCGAACAGGTCGGGCGAGATGGCGGGCACGGCGTCGAGGGTGTCGGCGATCGCCTTCGGCTGCTCGAAGATCTCCTTCTGCATGTAGTGCCGGTAGGGCCCGAGCTCGGCGGCGCCGGTGTGCGCGACGACGGTCCGGACCGGCCGCTCGGCGCGCCGGAAGACGCCGTTCGCGTCGGCATGCGTGATCCAGTACTTGCCGAGCTGCAGGTCGACGACGTCGCCCTCTTCCAGATACACGATCTGGTCGGTGACGCCGGCCAGCGCCATCGCATCGGAGGCGAGGAAGTTCTCGTTGGCGCCTTCCTGCCCGCCGACGCCGAGCACCAGCGGCGAGCCCTGGCGGGCACCGATCACGCGATGCGGCTCGTCGCGGCAGAACACGGCGACGGCGTAGGCGCCGCGCAGGCGCGGCAAGGCGCGCTGGACCGCCTCGAGCAGGTCGCCGTCGTACAGGTGATCGATCAGGTGCGCGATCACCTCGGTGTCGGTCTGCGTGACGAAGGCATAGCCCCGGCCCTGCAGCTCGGCGCGTAGCTCGTCGTGGTTCTCGATGATCCCGTTGTGGACCAGGCCGACGCGACCGCCCGCCGCGATGCCCGAGGCCTCACCGGCCTCGGCCCCGGCGTCCGCCTCGTCACCGGATTCAGCGACGCCGTTCGCGCCGGTGACGTTCGGCCCGTGCGAGAAGTGCGGGTGGGCGTTGTGGACCAGCGGCGCACCATGCGTCGCCCAGCGCGTGTGCGCGATGCCGGTGCCGCCGGTCAGGCGCTCGGCCTCGACGTTGACGGCCAGCTCGGCGACGCGCGCGGTACTGCGGGCCCGGCGCAGCGTGCCGTCCTGGCTGAGGGCCACGCCGCAGGAGTCGTAGCCGCGGTACTCGAGCCGGCGCAGGCCCTCGAGCAGGACGGGAACGATGTTGCGGGCGCTGACGGCGGCGACGATTCCACACATGGCCGGCTCCGAATTGAAGGAGCGGCGACTCTAGCGTGGAGCATCTGCATCGTGTTTGCGTAATCGCCGCTTTTACGACAGACTATTTCACCGCGCGTGCAACTTTCAGATTTCCTCCCAAGCGACCAAGTTCATGAATACTTCCTTCGATGCAGTCGACCTCCGGCTGCTGGACGCGCTGCAGGGCGACGCCTCCCGGACCAACGAATCACTCGCGGCGAGCCTCGGCCTGTCGCCAGCGACATGCCTGCGCCGGGTCAAGCGCCTGGTCGACGCCGGCGTCGTGGCCCGCCGCGTCGCCCTCCTGTCGGCGGAGCGGCTGGGGCACGGCCTCACCGCCTTCGCCGAGGTGACGCTCGATCGCCAGTCGGCCGAGGCGATGGCCGCGTTCGAGGCCCGCGCCGTCGCTGAAGCGGCGGTGCAGCAGTGCCATCGCGTCTCGCCCGGGCCGGATTTCATCCTCCTGGTCCAGGTCGCCGACATGGCCGGCTATCACGCGCTGGTGCAACGGCTCTTCACTGCCGACGCGAACGTGCGCAACGTGAAGACTTTCTTCAGCGTTCACCGCGCCAAGTTCGAGACCCGCATTGCCTTGCCCGAGCCCGGCGCCGCACCGTCGCGGGGCAGGCTCCGGCAGCCGGCCGCAGGGTCGAGCTCGCGCTGACCCTGGTTCAGCCGGGCATCCAGCGCCGCGCTGCGGCGAGGCCCTGGACGGCGCGAAAGTCCGGCCGCGGCAACTCCCGGCGCAGCGCCGGCCACAGCCTGAGCAGCAGCTCGGCCGTGGCCAGTGCGTCTGCGGCGGCCTGGTGCCGCACCGCGCAGACGATGCCGAAGTGGGCCAGCCAGTCGTCCAGGGCCTTGCCCCGGACGCCGGGATGGAGCACCGCGGCGAGCGGCGCGAGATCGAGCCAGGCAGCCGGCAGCGGCGGCCGCCCCTGCTCGCGGCAGGCCCGGTCGAGCATCGCCCGGTCGAAGGCGGCGTGAAAGGCGATCAGCGGCGACGCCCCGGCCCAGGCGACGAAGGCGTCCAGGCCAGCCGCGAAATCCATGCCCTCGCGCTGCGCACCCATGCCGATGCCGTGCAGCAGGATGTTGGCCTTGTCGGGAGGTGCCACCACGTCGGGCTGGCACAGCACCACCTCGAAGCTGTCGCCGAGGCGGACGCGCGGCCGGTCGCCATGCGATGCGTCGCCCGGCCGATGCACGGCGACGGCGGCGATCGCGAGCAGCCGGTCGCGCCGGACGTCGAGGCCGCTCGCCTCGACATCGAGCACGACCCAGCGCGCGTCGTCGAGCGGCGGGCTGCGGCCGAACCAGCGGCGGGCGGTCTCCCACATCGAGGCTCGTCTCAACGCCGGTAGTCGAGCTCGATGCGCTGCTGCAGCTGGCGCGCCACCTTGCAGGCTTCCTTCAGCATGTGCCGATCGATGTCGCTGAGGCTGGACAAGTCGATCCTGTTCGGATGCGCCTCGGCGGACGTGCCGGCCTCGGTCGCCGCCCGCAGCTGCACGCGCAGGCGCAGCATCTGCAGGAACTCGAAGGCGATCACCCACGACTCCGATTCGCGCGGCGTCGCGCCGAGCCGCGGTGCCACGGCCTCGAGGCGGGCCCGCGTTCCGGTCTCCCGGATGCCGTGCGCCAGGGCATAGAGACGCGCCGCGGCGACGAAGATGCTCGAGCCCTGCAGCTTGAGGTCGAACATCGGCCGGCCGTCGACCTCGGTGGTGTCGATGGCGCCGCGCCAGTTGAGCGGCGCCGGCTGGCGCAGTGCGTCGTCGGCCATCTGCTTGATGAAGCGCGGCACCGCCGCGGCGCGGGCGCCGATGTCGGCGCGCAGCGGCTCGACCAGCCCGACCGCCCCGCACAGGGGGCGCAGGTCGAAGTAGATGCTGGCGGCGAGCAGGTCGGCCGGCGTGCCGCGCTCGATCCAGCCGGCGAAGGCCTGCTGCCACTCCTCCACCGACAGGCAGCAGGCCGGGTTGCTGGCCATGACGTTGCCCTTGCACAGCGGATAGCCGCAGGCATCGAGCCCCTCGTTCACCTCGCGCCCGAAGGCGAGCCAGTCGGCGCGGTCGGCGTCGGGCGAGTCGCTGACGAACATCAGGCCGTTGTCCTGGTCGGTGGCGACGGTCTGCTCCGAGCGGCCCTCCGAGCCGAAGGCCAGCCAGCAGGCGCGCCCCAGGTCGCGGCCGCGCCGCTCGGCGACGAGCTGCACCAGGCGCTCGGTGAGGTTGTCGTTGAGGCGGCTGACGAGCTCGGTGAGCTGGCGCGCGCCGACACCCTGGCCGAGCAGATGGCCCGCGAAACGGCGGATCTCGGCAGCGAGCGCCTGCAGGGCCGGAAGGTCGGCAGCGACGCGCAGCCGGGAGCCGATCTGGCGCAGCGACAGCCGCTGCAGCGCGAACAGGTCGCGCTCGGAGACGACGTTGACGACGCGACCGGCCTCTGTCACCGGGACGTGGCGGATGCCACGCGTCGACATCAGCAGGGCAGCGTCGAGCAGGGTCCTGCCGCTGCCCAGCGAGTGGACAGGGGCGCTCATGACCGAGCCGACCGGATCGCCCAGCGGCCGCTGCGGCAGGGTGATGCGGCCGACGACGTCGTGCCGGGTCAGGATGCCGACCGGCGACTCGGCCGCGTCGGTGACCACGATCGACCCGACGTGGCCTTTGTGCATCGCCGCCAGCGCCTCGCCGAGCGGCGTCGACTCGACGCAGCGGAGCACGGCGCGCCGCGGCAGCGTCGACAGCGCCGCCTCCAGCGAGTGCTCGGCGTGGACCTGCGATGCCCAGGCCGCCTGCAGCGCGCGCCGCGACTGCTCGAGCAGCTGCGCGGCCCGGTGGCTGAGGAAGTCGGCGAAGGGCGCGCTGCGCTCAGAGAGCGATCGCACCAGCGCCGCCGGGAGCAGCAGGCAGAAGGTGTCGGCGTTGGCGGTGTAGGTGCCGCTCACCGGCCGCTCGGCGAGCACCGCGCCGGCCGGAAACAGGTCGCCGCCCGTGTACTCGACGCGGCTCTGCTCGTCGGCCGGCCGGCGGCTCGTGACGCTGCCGCGGCGGATCACGTGCAGCATTCGCGCCGGGCCCATCGACGGGGCCAGCACGACCTCGCCGGGCGCGTAGTAGGCCTGCTGGGCCCCGGCGATCAGGGCGTCGAGATCGGCCGGGCTCATGCGCGAGAACGGGAGCGAGCGCGTCAGCTCGGCGCGCAGGAGCTCGAGCAGGCTGCGCGAAGGCGAGGGATCACGCGACGAGGCCAGGGCCACGGAGGTCCGCCGATCGGCCCCGCGACGGGGGCCTTGCCGGCCGACTGTAGCGCTCAGCGCCTGAGGATCACCAGGCCCTTCAGGTACTCGCCCTCGGGGAAGGTCACCGTCATCGGGTGGTCCGGCGCGGCGCCGAGGCGGGCGTAGAAGAGGCCGTC
>NZ_JANODC010000039.1:0-13644 GCF_031412495.1 Rhizobacter sp.
CGTCGCCGACGCCTTGCAGCAGAACCGCCGCGCCACCGTGATGGGTCAGCGAAGCTTCGGCAAGGGAAGCGTCCAGACCACGTTTGCGCTCGGCGAGAACCGTGGCGCGATCAAGCTGACGACGGCCATCTATCACGGTCCTTCCGGGGACACGGTGCATCGCACCGGGGTCTCTCCCGACATCGAGCTGCTCGAGCCGGCCCAGCGCGATTCTTCACGCGCCGCGGCCGGCCCTTCGGCCGCGCCCGCCTACGCGTCCGCGCTGAACCGGGCGCAGGTGCGGCTGGATGCCAGGCGCTGCGCGATCGTGGCGGCGCCGGATCCGGCGCTGTCGTGCGCGCTGACGTACTTGCTCGCCGGAAGCATCGACGCCTTCGTCACGGGGCTCGCCGACATCGACCCCTGAAGGCGGTCGCCGGATCAAGGATTCACGACATTGAATTCGCTGGCGATGCTGGCGAACCGACCCCGTGCCCCCGGGCTGCCCATGTTCGAGGTGATGGTCGCCGAGACACTCTGGACGCCGACCGTCGAGAACGTGACGGCAAAGCCCCCCTGCCGACGATGCGGCCGAAATTGACGACGAAGGTCCTGGGGGCGAATGTCGCGCCGGGATCGGTCGAGTTCAGGGTCACCGTGTAGGAGCCCTGGTCGAGCCCACAGGCAACGCTGATGCTCCCGGACAGGGGAACACCACGTGTGGCCGTCCGCGGAACCTTCGTCGCCCGGGCAGGGACCGCTGCTCCACGTAGTGGAACGTTTGCGAAGAGACGTGCTCGCTGCCGACGACAAGGGCGAGGACCAGCACGGTCTTGCGGGCCGGACCCATCGTCGCCCCGTTCACTTCAGCGAGAGCACGTTCCTCGCCAACGCGCTCGCTTCGGCAGCGGGACACCTGGGGCTGCGGAGGCATCACGTCCTGGCCCCACACGCCGGCTCCGCCCCGCCGGATCTTCCTGGCGAGGACGTCGGCTGCGTTCTTCTGGCTGGCGTACGCGCGATGCCGCGAGGCAGCGCGCTTGCGAGTTGCGGTTACTGCGGCTTCACACGGATGATCTTGCCCTGGTCCTCGAGCGCGACGTACAGATTGCCGTCCGGGCCCTGGTCACAGCCGCGGAATCGTCCGGCGACCGTCGGCCAGGAGAAATCGGTCTTCGTTGCAGACGACCCGTCGGCACTGATCTTGAGCACATCCAGTCGGTTGCCCACCGACGTGCCATGGATGCCGATGCCGGCAAAGCCGACCACCATCTGACCGTCCCAGTCCTTCCACTGCGGTCCCGACAGGAAGGCGTTGCAGAACATGCCCTGCGACAAGCCCTTGTTGTTCCACGCCGGCTTCATCGCCTTCGGGTAGGTCTTGAGGTCGGTCATCGGCATGAAGGCCGAGCGCTTCTTGGGCTCCATGGCGCCCATCTGGTTGGGCGAGTGGGCTTGTTGTGGTGCCCGACGGAAGTCGAACCGAAATCCCTTGCACTTCTCGGTGAAGAACATGGTTCCCTCCTTCATGAACGCCATGTCCCAGGGCGAATCGAGCTTGTCGACGAAGTCTTCCGTCGTGACGGTCGGCGCAGCAGCGAACAAGCCACCCGACAAGGCCAAGCCGACCGAGGCCGTCAACACCCATCTCGTCCTCTGAACCATGTCCATTCCCCCTGTGTTTGAAGTCAGTCCGAAGGCGGCTTCACAACCATCTACGGCTCACGAAGCCTCTTGCATGCATAGCGCCCCAAGTAGTCGGCAAACCCGGACTGGTCCGTTTCTGGCGCTCTCACCTGGCCTTGTTGTGGGCACGTTGCACCTGCCCTCCTTCGAGCTTGCCTCAGGGGCTATGCTTCTTCGCGAGCGATCGTGATCAACCGGCCCGCGCGGCCCAGGCGGTGCGAGGAAAGGCCATCGGTGGCTGAGATGGATCGGGAACGACAGCGCGGGAAAGGCGACATCGCGCAGAAGGTGGCCCTGGCGGCGGTTCTCGCCATGGCGTCGCAGGCGTCCTGCGCGCAAGGCGCGACGTCCGGGGCCGGCCCGGCCCCGGGTGCGGCACAGCTGGCGCCGGTGATGGTCACGGCCACACGCACCGAGACCGATCCTTTCGACGTCCCCGCCTCGACCGAGCGGATCGAGGGCAGCGGCATTCGCAACGCCCGTCTGCAGGTCAACATCTCCGAGGCGCTGGCCTCGGTGCCCGGGCTGCTCGCTCGCGACCGGCAGAACTACGCGCAGGACGTGCAGATCTCGGTGCGCGGTTTCGGCGCCCGCTCCACATTCGGCATCCGCGGCGTGCGCCTTTACGTCGACGGCATCCCGGCGACGCTGCCGGACGGCCAGGGCCAGATCACGAACGTCGACCTCGGCTCGGTCGATCGCATCGAGATCCTGCGCGGTCCCTTCTCCGCCCTGTACGGCAATTCCTCGGGCGGCGTCATCCAGGTGTTCACCGAAGAGGGTCGCGGCGCGCCGAAGCTGGGCATCGACGTCGCGGGAGGCAGCGACCGGACCGGACGGCTGGGCCTGAAGGCCAGTGGTGGCAGCAGCGGCTTCGGCTACGTGCTCAGCGCCAGTGCCTTCACGACCGATGGTTATCGGGAGCACAGCGCCGCCGAGCGCCGGCTCGGCAATGTCAAGGTCACCCTGCGACCCGAGGAGGGCAGCACCCTGACCCTGATCGCGAACGTGGTGTCGCTGCCGAAGGCACAGGATCCGCTGGGCCTGACGCGGGCGCAGTTCGAGGCGGACCCGCGCGGCGTCGATCCGGTGGCGATCGCCTTCAACACGCGCAAGACGGTCGACCAGACGCAGGCGGGCGTGATCTACGAGCGGCGCGTCGACGCTGTCCATTCCGTGCGCGCGCTGCTCTACGGCGGCAGGCGCAAGACCGAGCAGTTCCAGGCGATCCCCACCGGGCCGCAGGCGAGCCCGCTGCACCCCGGTGGCGTGATCGACCTCGAGCGAGACTACGACGGGGTCGACCTGCGCTGGACCGCGAAGACGAGCCTGGCCCGGGGCCGGTTCGAGGTCATCGGCGGACTCGCCTACGACGAGCTCTCCGAGCATCGGCGCGGCTACCGCAATTTCGTGGGCACCGCGCTCGGCGTGCGGGGCGACCTGCGACGCGACGAGCACAACAAGGTCGTGAATGCCGACCCCTACCTGCAGGGCTCGTGGCAGTTCGCCGAGCGCTGGAACCTGCACGCGGGCGTTCGCCGCAGCAACGTGCGCTTCCGCTCGAGCGACGAGTTCGTCCAGGGCATCAACCCCGATGACAGCGGCAGCGTGAAGTTCAAGGCGACGCTGCCGGTCCTCGGCCTGATGTTCGCGGTGACGCCCGACCTTCGCGCCTACGCCACCGTCGGGCGCGGCTTCGAGACCCCGACGTTCAACGAGCTGGCCTATCGCCCGAACGGCGAGACGGGTCTCAACCTGGGTCTGCAGGCCTCGCGCAGCGACAACCTCGAGGTGGGTCTCAAGGCGAGGTCGCCCCGGTGGGGCTCGGCCGGCCTCGCCCTGTTCGAGACGCGCACCGAGCGCGAGATCGTCACGCAGACGAACCTGGGCGGGCGCTCGACGTTCCAGAACGCAGGCAAGACGAGGCGCCGCGGGCTGGAAGCTGCATGGTCGGCGGAGCTCGGCAGGGACCTTCAGGGCCAGATCTCGTGGACCTGGCTGGACGCTCGCTACATCGACGCGTTCACCACCTGCGCCGGCGCGCCCTGCGCGACCCCGAACGTAACCGTCCCGGCCGGCAATCGCATCCCCGGTGTCGCCCGCTCGGCACTGCATGCATCGCTGGCCTGGATGCCGGCGCTCGGTTGGCGCGGCGGGATCGACGCCCGCGCCCTCGGCCGCGTCTACGTGAATGACGCCAGCAGCGATGCTGCCGGCGGCCACGCCGTCGCCAACGTGCACCTCGGCTACCTGGCGCAGGTGGGCGCCTGGCAATTGAGCGGCTTCGGCCGCATCGACAACGTCTTCGGCCGCCGCTATGCCGGCTCGGTGATCGTCAACGAAGGCAACGCGCGCTTCTTCGAGCCTGCGCCGCAGAGGGCCTGGACCGTCGGGGTCGCCGCAGTCGCCGCGTTCTGAGGCGACAAGCGTCGTCCGACCCAGCAGGAGACGTGTACGGCCGCCGGCGCTGCCGGGGACCTTGCACCGTGGAAAGCTGCATTGCCTCCACGGGTTCCAGGAAGCAAGCGCGCCGCATTGTTTGCCATACTGGCGCGGCGTTTTTTTCGAAGGCACTCCATGGATGCATACGCCACCTCCGTATCCGCTCTGACCATCCCCCTCGAGCGGGACGTCTTCCTGCGGACCCTCATTCGCGAGCTCGCCGGCACGCTGCAGGACGTGGTCGGGCTCCAGGAGGCTTCCGGCTTCGTGAGCGTCGTGGGCCAGCGCGTCGGGGATCAGATCAACGAGAGCTACAAGGCCGCGCTGCAGATCCCGGCTCTGTCTCGCGAGCAGGTCGCTGCCGTCCTCGTCGACCTCAAGCGCCGCATCCAGGGCAGCTTCTACATCGAGGAGCAGGATGCGGAGAAGATCGTCTTCAGGAACAACGACTGCCCCTTTGCCGAGAAAGTGCTTGGCCGGCCGGCGATGTGCATGATGACCTCCAACGTATTCGGGGTCATCGCCGCGCAGAACCTGGGCTACGCGAAGGTCGCGTTGGAGCGGACGATCGCTGAAGGTCACGGCGAGTGTCGCGTCGTGGTTTACCTGAGGCCCGTGGGCCAGGGCGTTTCCACTGCCGCCGGCCGCGAGTATTTCAAGGCCTGAGCGCGCGCATGCAGGGCATCGCTGCATTCGAGGCGTTCGCGGGGCTTCTGCCCGAGGCAATGCTCCTTCTGGAGGCCGACGGGACGATTGCCCACGCCAATCAGGCCGCCGGCAGCCTGTTCGGCCTGAGCCCGCCCGACCTCGTCGGCAGGCATCTGGGCGACCTCAGCGATCAGGATCGGCAGGCCGCCGCCGAGCTGATCCGGCTCAGCTCGCGCAGCAGGACGCTCCTGCCGGGCGCCATCACGTTTAGAGGCCCGGCCGGGGGAGCCACCCCCTGTCGATGCGAGGGAGGCCTCTTCCGTCCTCGCTCCGAGGACTCGCCGGCCCTGATCTTGTTGCGTGTCTCGACAAGGGAGGCGGCCGCGAATCGGTTCGTCGCGCTCAATCTGCGCATCGAGGAACTCACCCGCGAAGTGACGCGGCGTAGGGCCGCGGAGTTCGCGCTTCAGACGCAGACCAACCGGCTGCGCGTCACCCTCGGCAGCATCGGCGATGCCGTCATCGCAACGGACAGCCGCGGAAACATCACTCTCATGAACGCCGTCGCGCAGGCGCTGACGGGCTGGTCGATCGACGATGCATTCGGCAAGCCGCTGGACAGCGTCTTCGTGATCGTCAACGAATACACGCGCGCCGAGGTGGAAAGCCCGGTCGCGCGGGTGCTCAGGGAAGGCGGGGTGGTCGGTCTTGCGAATCACACGCTGCTGATCGCCAGGGACGGGACGGAACGACCGATCGACGACTCCGGTGCCCCGATCCAGGACGACGAGGGCAACCTGCTTGGGGTCGTGCTCGTCTTCCACGACATCACGGAGCGGCACCGGATGGAGCGTGAGCTGCAGGCCAAGACCCTGAAGCTCGAACAAGCGGACAAGCGCAAGGACGATTTCCTGTCCATGCTCGCCCATGAGCTGCGCAATCCCCTGGCTCCGCTGGCCACCGGCGTGCAGCTGCTGCGCCGGTCAGCGGCGAACCCGGAGGAGGTCGTGAAGCTCGCCTCCATGATGGGCCGCCAGCTGGCCCACATGACAAGGCTCGTCGATGATCTGCTCGACGTGGCGCGGCTGACTCGCGGCAGCATCGAGCTCAAGAAGGTCCCTGTTCGGCTGGCCGAGGTCATGGAGCAGGCCGTCGAGATGAGCCGGCCGCTGATCCAGTCGCGTGAGCAGCGTTTTTCCACGGCTGCGCCGCCGGACGTGCTGCTCGAGGCAGACGCGACGCGGCTGGTCCAGGTGTTCAGCAACCTGCTCAACAACGCCTCGAAGTACACACCGGTCCGCGGCGAGATCTCGCTGACGGCCCGGGTCGATGGAGCAGCCGTCGTGGTGGCGGTTCAGGATTCGGGCGACGGGATCGAGCCTTCCCTGCTGCCCGGCGTCTTTGACCTCTTCACCCAAGGCAAGCGCTCCCTCGATCGCTCTCAAGGAGGATTGGGCATCGGCCTGACAGTCGTTCGCGCCATCACCCACATGCATGGCGGCGAGGTCAGCGCCAGAAGCGACGGCGTGGCACAGGGCAGTACGTTCGAGGTCCGTCTTCCGTTGCGAAGTGGAACGCCCCAGCCCTTGCCCCCACCCCTGCGGGCAACCACTGTGGCCCCAGCGCCGCTCGGCCCCCGAGTGCTCGTCGTCGATGACAACGAAGACGCTGCGTCATCCCTGGCGGCGATGATCACCGAGTGGGGCTACGAGGCCCAGACCGCCCACGGCGCTGCGCAAGCCTTGCAGCAGTTCGCCGAGGCGCCACCGCAGGTCGCCCTTCTCGACATCGGCATGCCCGGAATGGACGGCTACGCATTGGCGCGGCGCATTCGGCAGACCGAGCCGGGACCGGGCGTGCTCCTGCTCGCGGTGACCGGATACGGGCAAGAGAGCGACCGACTCGCGGGCGTGGCGGCCGGATTCGATCACTTCCTGACGAAGCCGGTCGACCTCGATGAGCTGGAGCGGATCCTCGCCGCTCATCGCGCGGCGCCGCAGCGATGAGCAGCCCGGATGGCCACGAACGTCAGCCGGGAACGTCGCCTCGATGCAAAAGCGCACTCCGCGCGCTCCCGGCATCGGGTCGGCAGCGCCGCGGGTCGTCCACCCGGACCGCTTGATCAGGATCAAGGTGCAGCGCGCTGGACTGTCTAACCTGCTGCTCAATGCGAGACGCGGGTCAGCCGCGACGTCCAGAGGATTGCCATGAACACCATGAAAGCCGCCGTTGTCCACAGTTTCGGCGAGCCATTGCGCATCGAAGAAGTCCCCGTCCCCGAGGCCACTGCCGGCCAGGTGCTCGTCAAGGTCGTCGCCTCGGGTGTCTGCCACACCGATCTTCACGCCGCCGGCGGCGACTGGCCGGTCAAGCCCGCCCTGCCCTTCATCCCCGGTCACGAGGGGGTCGGGTACGTGGCCGCGCTCGGCGTGGGGGTCAAGGGGATCAAGGAAGGTGACCGGGTCGGCGTGCCGTGGCTGCACACGGCCTGCGGTCACTGCGAGCACTGCATCACCGGCTGGGAAACGCTGTGCGACGAGCAGCAGATGACGGGCTACACCGTCAACGGCGGCTACGCGGAGTACGTGCTGGCCGATCCGGGCTACGTCGGCCACCTGCCGGCCAACGTGTCGTTCGGCGAGATCGCGCCGGTGCTCTGCGCCGGAGTGACCGTCTACAAGGGGCTCAAGGTCCTGGACTGCAAGCCGGGCGACTGGGTGGCCATCTCCGGCATCGGCGGGCTCGGCCATTACGCCGTGCAGTACGCCAAGGCCATGGGTTTCCACGTCATCGCGGTCGACATCGATGATGCCAAGCTCGCGATCGCCACGCGTGTGGGCGCCGACATGGTGATCAACGCGAGCGTGCAGGACCCCGCCACCGAAGTGCAACGCGCCTTGCGGGGGGCGCACGGCGTGCTTGTCACCGCCGTGTCGCGCACCGCCTTCTCGCAGGCGATCGGCATGCTGCACAAGCGCGGCACGATGTCGCTCGTCGGCTTGCCGCCGGGCGATTTCGCGCTGCCCATCTTCGATGTCGTGCTCAACGCGAAGACAGTGCGCGGCTCGATCGTCGGCACCCGCAAGGACCTTCAGGAAGCACTCGCCTTTGCCGGCGAAGGCAAGGTCCGCGGCATCTGCAGCGAAGACCGGCTCGACAACATCAACGCGATCTTCGCCAAGCTGAAGCACGGCGACGTCGAAGGCCGGGTCGTGCTGCGCATGGCTCCGGATGCCTGATCGGGGTCGAGTCGCCATGGCCATCTCGTGATCGTGCCGCCCTTTGTCGTGTGCGGACTCAGCCCGTCCGCAAGCCGGAGCGCAGCCTGCGACGTTCGATGAGTTCGAAGGTGCTCATGCCCACCAGCATCGCCCCGACGAAGACGAGTGCCTTGATCTCGCCCATTCCGAGTGCGGCCAGACCGGGGCCCGGGCAGAAGCCAGCGATGCCCCAGCCGACGCCGAAGACAATGCTTCCGATCACCAGGCGACGGTCGATGTCGCGTGCGGTGGGCAGCTGCATCGCAGCCCCCAGGAAGGACACCGTGCGCTTCCTCGCCACCGCAAACGCAAGCGCGGCGATGGCGATGGCGGCGGCCATGACGAACGCCAGCGAAGGATCCCAGGCGCCGCCCACGTCCGGGAAGCCCAGCACCTTGGCGGGGTCGGCCATTCCGGACACGACGAGACCGAGGCCGAAGACCAGGCCGGCCAGCAGTGACGCAAGGACAGTCATGGCATGGGCTCCTCAGATGCCGGGCAGATGGCGGGCAGCGTAGACGGTCGCGAAGCCCGCCGCCATGAAAGCCGCCGTGGCCGTCAGGGAGCGCGGCGACAGGCGAGCCAAGCCGCAGACGCCGTGTCCGCCGGTGCAGCCCGAGCCGTACCGGGTGCCCACGCCCACCAGCAGGCCGGCGATGACCAGGGCACCGAAAGAGGCATCGATGCGGGGCTGAGGCAGGGCCGCCACCAACGCGTAGGCCCAGGGCGCCGCGACGAGACCCAGCACGAAGCGTTCGAGGGCGTCGCGGCCCGGCAAGGCGCCGCAGCTCAACGGATCAGGAGCACGGGTACCGAGCACTTGGCGAGCACCTTGGTGGCGACCGACCCGAGCACGAGATTGGCGAGCTCGCCATGCCCGCGCGTCCCCATCACGATAAGGTCGAACTTGCCCTTTTCGGCAAGCTCCGCGATCGAGTCGGCGACGTGGCCCACGGTGTGCACAAACTCGGCCACGATTCCCTGCTGGGCGAAGAAGGCGCGGATGGGGCGAAAGACCTGCTCCGCATCCGATTCGTAGAACTCGCGGACGGCGGTCTGCCCGACGAACGCTGCCGCGCGGTGCGGCACAGCGAGAACGCCGTGGATCACCGTGTACGAGTGCCTCGCACCGAGCCACTCGTCGTGCGCGGCGATGTATGCCAGCATGCGCTTGGTGTAGTCGCTGCCGTCGGCGGCGATCAGAATCTTCATGACTTCTCCTGAAACCTGGCAGCAGTCTCACCGGCCACCGCCGACGTCGGTTTGACGGAGATCAAGGCGGGCGACGACAGGGAGCCGGTCCCCGGCTCCGCCGCTCCGTCCAGCGCCGACACCGGGTCCGCGTTCACCGGTTCAGGAACGCGATGTCCCCGTACCAGGCTTCGGACGACGTACTCAGGTCATCGCTGTCCGTCACGACGCCGACATCGCGAATGGCCCCGGGTTCGGCGCCGAAGACACGTCGATAGTCTTCGACCACGTTTCGCCGGTAGGCCCGCCAGCGATCCGCGCCGCCGCCGC
This sequence comes from Rhizobacter sp., assembly GCF_031412495.1. Taxonomy (GTDB): domain Bacteria; phylum Pseudomonadota; class Gammaproteobacteria; order Burkholderiales; family Burkholderiaceae_C; genus Schlegelella_A. The sequence continues at coordinate 9,537 of NZ_JANODC010000039.1, forward strand.
CGCTTTCGACCACCAGGTAGCGGATCCGGCTGCTGCGGGCGAACCGGAAGACGCTTCCCACCGGCGCCACGCCGGCCCACACGTACATGAGCGTGGCGAACGGGAGGGTGTAGCCGGTGATGGCCAGGACCAGCTCGCCGAAGATCTGGTCGCGCAGCCCCAGGGTGGCGATCTCGCCGTCGAAGCCGACGGCCAATCGCGCCGGCGCGTCGTCGCGCGCGTCGACGGCCACGGTCGCCTCCCTCTGCACCGTCGTCACGCGCCAGTCCCACTCGAGCCATGGCGTCACGGCGGGATCGACATCGACGTCGCAGCGCAAGCCGGAAGCGGAGCGCTCTGCAACGGCGTGGAGGACTCTTCGACCGCCGCGTTCGGCGACCTCGTAACGCGTCCGGGCCAGGTCGGGCCGGGGCACCTGCACCGTCCAGCCTGCCGGCAACTCGCCCAGCGTCGACGCCTGCGAGAAGGACACCGGCTGACGCGGCGCTCGCGCGGGCGCGCGGCGCGGGAGGCGGGCACAGCCGGCGAGCGCGAGGACCGCAGCGCCGCTCAGGCACCAGCGTCGGCGCGCCCTGCACGTCTTTCCCGGATCCGGCGGTTCCACGGAGGGATCATCAGTGGCGTACCCTGCCGGTGTCCAGGTCCACGAAGCGCTCCCGGGCTCGAAGCCCACCCCTCCGCTGCGCGACGAGGGCGCGGCGTCGCGCAGGTCGGCGTCGACGCCGGGCAGCCGGCCGTCGGTGGCCGGGCAGCGAGAGCCGGAGATCACCTCGAAGCAGCCGGCAGAGCCGAGGCCGCGCCAAGCGACCGCGGGTGGATAGCGCGACGAAGAACGCTGCGCCGCGGCACGGCATCGAAGGGTGTGGACATGACAAGACCGGTTGGCGAGGACCGGCCGCGCTACTGTGAAGGGTGGGCCCGCGCTCTCGTCTCGAACGACGACTGCAGGCCGCGCAGCGCTGCGCGGCGGGCTGGACGAGCAGGCGTTGCCACGGGATCGGCTCTCCGCATGCCTCGCAGTCACCGTATACACCGTCGTCCAGCCGCCGCAGGGCCGCCCGGATGCCGACGATCTCATCGAGATCGCGGCGCTCCTCCGCAGCCCCCACGGTCGTTGCCTGCCAGGTCGCGGCCGCGTCCTTTCGATCCGAGACCTCGCCGGCGCTCGCGACGGGGTTGCCGCGCGCCAGTGCGCCCGCGGCATCGACCTCGGTCCCGAGCTCGTGCAAGCGATAGACCAGGGCGTCGCGTAGAGCCTTGAGATGGGTTTGCGTCCGGAGTTGCATGATCGCGCCAGGAGAGTCGATTCGACATTGTGGGAAACGTCGCGCCGCACACCTTGATGCGAATCAAGAGACGAGCAGCGCCATCCAGCGAGTCTCGAATGAACTGCTGCTTCTGGAACCGCTGACCGCTGGCCTCGTGGATGTTTCTGCGCACGCAGCTGGCTTGACGCAGGTCAATGGAAGCCGCTCCTTCCCGGGCACGATCTCGTGATCAGGAGGTTCCATCGACACGGCAGCTTCGACAGCGGCGCTCGCGCCACCGACGCCGAGTCCCACCGCAGAACATGATCACGTATGGCACCGACCCGTTCGACGCCCGCGACTTCGTCCGCACCGGGCTGTGGATCACCCTGGCGGCGTTCCTGCTCCTGGCCGTCTTTGCGATGACGTACTGGCCCTGGATGGGCTACATGACGAAGCCGGGCTGAGCCACCGAACCAGCGAGAAGGAGATCAGCATGAGCTCGTCAGCCCACCCACTGCACGCCTTGGCGCAAGCGGCCGCGCTGGCCCCGTCCAGCCACGACACGCAGCCGTGCTGTTCCGGCTGGAAGACACGGTGATCGAGTTGCTGGCCGACCGCACGCGCGCGCTGCCGGTCAATGACCCAGCCGATCGCGAGCTCACGATCAGCTGCGGCTGCGCGCTGCTCGACCTGCGGATTGACGCCGCCGCCGCAGGCCCGCAAGCCGACGTGGAACCGTGGCCGGACGCCGCCGACACCGACCTCTTGGCCCGTGTGCACCTGTCACCACCGGTGCCGCCTTGGCGGACTTGGCGCTGCAGGCTGCGATGGCCGAGCGCCGCACCTCCCGCGAGCGCGTTGCCGATGCCACGGTCGACCTGGGGGCGCTGCGCAGGCTCGTCGATGCGGTACGGAGCGAAGCCGCCTCGCTTGCCGTGCTCGAGACGGCTGATCAGCGCCTCGGCGCGGCGGCGCTCGTGGCCGAGGGCGACGCCATTCAATGGGCCCAGCCACCCGGGTCATGCGCAGTTGCTGTTGAGACTAGGCATCCCGACGCAGGTCGCGCCCGAGGCCCCGCGCCGCCCATTGACCAATGTGCTGGTCACGAAGTCATGAAGCACGCCCGTGGCCGGCCGACCGGCGTGGACGCACAGGCGGCCCTGCCGGGCATCGCCTACTTCGCGCTGGCGTTCGGGCTGGGGTTTTTGCTGGGCACGGCGAGAACGCTCTTCGTCGAAGACGCGCCCGGCGCCCGGCGCCTGCTCGGGGTGCTGATCGAGCTTCCGATCATGCTCGGCGCCTCGTGGTTCCTGTGCCGAATCGTCGTTCGCCGCTTTGCGGTGGCACCCACGGCAGCAGCCCGCGCGGTCATGGGCGGAGTCGCGCTCGCGCTGCTGTTGCTCGCCGAACTTGCCGTCGGCGCGCTGCTCTTCGGCCGCACGCCGGGAGAGCACTTCGCACTGTACGGGGAGACGAGCTACGCCCTGGGTCTTGCAGCACAGATAGCGTTCGCACTGATGCCGCTGGTTCAGTTGCGGATGCCTGAGCAAGCGAGGACATGAAAGCAGCGCCACGCACGCCACGGATCGCGCCGCAGCAGCTTCGGTTCATGGCGACTGTCGGCGCGTTCGGGCGTATGCACGGCGCGCCCAAGCCACCGCGCTTAGCGCCGCTGGCCAGCACAGCAGGACCAGCGCGGCCGCCACGACCGACGCGACATCGGGCGCGAAAGTCGACAGCACCCTCGGGTTCAGGCCAGAAACCCCCAGCGCGGTGACGATCGCGACGGCCACCCCCAGGAGCGTCACGGACCGTCCGATGCGGCGCGCGCGCGCAGCCCATGCGGACAGGGCGACCATGGCGATGGTCCATGCCGCGTTGAACGGAAGGTAGGCCTGCCGAAGGCTCGGCCCATCTGGCGTCGGCTGGCCACGCAGCAGGTTCACTACACCGATCGTCAGCCGGCTTGTGATGCCATCCAGGCCGTTGAAGGGCAGGTCGCTCTTCGCATTGATCAACAGCCACGGCCTGCTTCGTGTCCGGCAGCAGCACGGTCCAGGCCTCGAAGGCTGCAAGAGCCCCCTGGTGCGTGCCGAGCGGGAAGCCGGACCAGCGCGGGTTGAGCCAGAGCCCGGCGCCCCAGCGAAGCAGGGAGCTGCCCGACGGCGCCGCAGGAAACCGCCGCCATCTCCGCCCAGGGCATGCTCAGCCGCTCGCCGGCTCGGCGTTGCCGGGCGAGATGCCCCAGCGCGCCAGGGCACGATCGTCCGACACCCGCGCATCGACCCAGCGCGAGCCGCCCTCGCCCGCCTCCTTCTTCCAGAACGGCGCCTGCGTCTTCAAGTAGTCCATCAGGAACTCGCAGGCCTGGAAGGCCTGGCCGCGGTGCGACGACGTTACGGCGACGAGCACGATCTGGTCCAGGGGCGCCAGCCGGCCGACGCGATGCACGACGCGCGCGGCACGGATCTCGAAGCGGCGCATCGCCTCGTCGATCATGGCCTCGATCGACGCTTCGGTCATGCCGGGGTAGTGCTCGAGCTCGAGCGTTGCAACGCCCGTGCCGTCGTTGCGGTCGCGCACCGTGCCGACGAAGGCGGCGACGGCGCCCACCCCGGCGTCGCCGGCACGGAGGGTGGCGACCTCGGCCGAGAGGTCGAAGTCCGCGGCCTGGACCGAGACGCGCGGCGACGACGCAGCCATGCCGGATCAGCCGCCGGTCACCGGCGGGAAGAAGCCGACCTCGTCGCCTGCCTGAAGCAGCGTGGCCTCGCTGCAGAGGACGCGGTTGCGGGCGCTGCGCAGCAGCCGCGGCCGGCCGAACGCCTCGGCGTGTCGGCCGCCGCGCGCGACGAGGG
>NZ_JANODC010000040.1:0-2268 GCF_031412495.1 Rhizobacter sp.
AGCACGGCCTTGCCGGTCTGGAGGTGGTCGAGCAGGGGGCCGGGCGTCGTGTTGAGGTTGTCGTGCGGGCCGCGCAGCGCCTTCAGCTGGGCCGGGTACGGCACGCCGGCGACGTCGGTGGCCACGCGCAGGCCGGGCACGTGGCGGCCGTAGGTCGCCGCCGCCTTGGCGATCTGGATCGCCAGCTCGCGCGTCGGCGTCAGCACCAGGATGCGCGGGCCGTACACGGTCGCCTTGTCACGCCGCTTCGACGGGTCGGCGCGGGCGAGCAGGACGCGCTGCAGCGCCGGCAGGATGAAGGACGCGGTCTTGCCGCTGCCGGTGGCGGCGGCGACCATCAGGTCGGCGCCGGCGAGCGCGGGCGGGATCGCCGCCGTCTGCACGGTGGTGGGCGCGTCGTAGCCGGCGTCGGTGACGGCGCGGGTCAGGGGTTCGGGCAAGCCGAGGGTATCGAAAGTCATTGCAGTCTCGAGTCCAACCGGTGCCGCCGCTTGCGCGCGAAGGCACCCGCCCGTGCACGGAGGCAAGGGCTGAAAGGTCGCAGGGAAAGCCCGGTTCGCGCCCTGGATCGGGCACGACGGTCTGGCAAAGGCCTCTAGCGACGGCATCGCCGCCGACCATACCGCGCAGGGTTCCGGGTCGCCGTTAGACGGCGCCGGGGCGGTCAGAGGGGATGTACGAATCGCCGCAGCCTGCGGTCTCGGCCTGAGCCGGACGCCTGTTGCGGCAAGCCTGCGATTCTACATCGCGGTGCCCGTTCCTGCAGGCGAGGTGGGTGCGGCGCGCAGGAAGTGCTCGCGGTAGTAGCTCAGCTCGTCGATCGACTCGTGGATGTCGGCGAGCGCCGTGTGCGCCTGGGCCTTGCGGAAGCCGGCCAGCAGCTCGGGCCGCCAGCGCCGCGCCAATTCCTTCAGCGTGCTCACGTCGAGGTTGCGGTAGTGGAAGAAGGCCTCGAGGGCAGGCATGGTCGCGGCGAGGAAGCGACGGTCCTGGCAGATGCTGTTGCCGCACATCGGCGAGGTGTTCTTCCTCACGTAGCGCTGCAGGAACTCGATCACCTGCCGCTCCGCTTCGGCCTCGTCGACCGTCGAGGCGCGGACCCGCTCGGTCAGGCCGCTCCGGCCGTGCGTGCCGGTGTTCCAGGCGTCCATGCCGGCGAGGACCGGGTCGCTCTGATGGATGGCGAGCACCGGCCCCTCGGTGCGACAGCCCAGCCGGGCATCCGTCACCACCACGGCGATCTCGATGATGCGGTCGCGCTCGGGCGAGAGCCCGGTCATCTCCAGGTCGATCCAGACCAGGTTGTGTTCATCGAGCGTGAGTTCGGTGGCGGTCATCGGCAGGCTCCTGGGGGAAATTCTCGCAGCACTCACGCAGGTGAGCGCGACGCCTACACTTCCGGGCATGTCCTCGACCTGGACCATGGTCTTCGCAGCGGCCCTGGTGGCATCGCTGGCGATGCGCGGCTGGCTCGCGGCCAGGCAGGTGCGTCACGTCGCCCTGCACCGCAACGAGGTGCCCGCGCCCTTTCGCGCCTCGATCCCGCTCGAGGCGCACCAGAAGGCGGCCGACTACACCCTGGCCAGGGCTCGGCTGGGCCATTGGCACATGGTCTTCGGCGCGATCGTGCTGCTCGGCTGGACCCTGTTCGGCGGCCTCGATGCGCTGAACGTCGCCGTCCGCGACGCGGTCGCGCCGCGCTGGGGCGGATTGCCGTACGAGATCGTCCTCGTCGCCGCCTTCATCGCCATCGGCGCCGTGCTCGATCTGCCCTTCGAGCTGTACACGACCTTCCGCCTCGAACAACGCTTCGGCTTCAACCGGATGACGTGGCGTCTATGGCTGGCGGACGCGCTGAAGTCGCTCGCCGTGAGCCTGGTGCTCGGGCTGCCGCTCCTGGCCGCCGTGCTGTGGATCATGGCCGCTGCCGGCAGCGCCTGGTGGCTCTGGGCATGGGCGGCGTGGATGGCCATCGTGTTCGCCGCCCAGATCGTCGTGCCCACGGTCATCGCCCCGCTCTTCAACCGCTTCCGCGAGCTCGACGACCCGAGGCTCCTGGGCCGCGTCCAGGCGCTCATGAAGCGGGCCGGGTTCGCCGCGAAAGGCTTCTTCGTCATGGACGGCAGCCGCCGGTCAGCGCACGCGAACGCGTACTTCACCGGCTTCGGTGCGGCGCGCCGGGTCGTCTTCTTCGACACGCTGCTGAAGCGCCTGGCGCCGGCCGAGGTCGAGGCCGTGCTCGCGCACGAGATCGGCCACTTCAAGCTG
>NZ_JANODC010000041.1:0-15310 GCF_031412495.1 Rhizobacter sp.
CCGAATGGAACGGTGCCGACACCGGCAGCGGCAGGGTCCGCTTCGCCCCGCTCGCCTTGAGCAGCTCGCAGGCCCTGGCCACGCCCGCCTTCGTGCCGGCGATGACGGTCTGCTTCGGGTCGTTGAAATTGGCCGCCTGGACGACCTCGCCGCTTTCGCGCGCCGCCTGCTCGCAGCCGGCGACGACCGCCGCAGCGTCGAGGCCGAGGATCGCAGCCATCGCGCCGACGCCGACGGGCACCGCCTCCTGCATCGCCTGGCGCGAAAGCGCACGAGCGGCAAGGCATCGGCGAGGCTGAGCGAACCGGCGACGACGAGGGCGGTGTACTCGCCGAGCGAGTGCCCCGCGACCACCGCCGGCGCCGCCTGCGCCTCGGCGAGCCAGGCGCGGTAGCAGGCCACCCCGGCGGTGAGCATCACCGGCTGGGTGTGGGTCGTGAGATCGAGGGCCTCCTTCGGCCCCTCGCGGATTAGCCGGCCGACGTCCTCGCCCAACGCCGTCGAGGCTTCCTCGAGGGTGAGCCGGACGGCGGCGTTGTCGCCCCACGCGTCGAGCATGCCGACCGACTGCGAGCCCTGGCCCGGGAAGACGAAGGCGAACGGTTTCATGGCGAGAGCAGGATGGTGGAGCGCATCAGAGGTCGAGCAGCACGGCGCCCCAGGTGAAGCCGCCGCCCACGCCTTCGAGCATGACCGTGTCGCCGCGCCGGATCGTGCCCGCCCGAACCGCGTCGTCGAGGGCGAGCGGGATCGACGCGGCCGAGGTGTTGCCGTGGCGGGCGACCGTTGCGACCAGCTTCTCCGGGGCCAGCTTCAGCTTCTTCGCCGTGCTCTGCATGATGCGGATATTGGCCTGGTGCGGGATCAGCCAGTCGACGTCCGCCGCGACGCGACCGGCCTTCGCGAGCACCGAACGGGCGACGTCCTCCAGCACGTGCACGGCAAGCTTGAACACCGCCTGCCCGTCCATCTTGAGCAGCGGATCGCCGAGGACGTGGCCGCCCGCGACGTGCCCGGGAACGCAGAGGATGCCGACATGGCGGCCGTCGGCATGCAGCTCGCTGGCGAGGATCCCGGGCTCGTCGCTGGCCTCGAGGACGACGGCGCCGGCGCCGTCGCCGAACAGCACGCAGGTGGTCCGGTCGCTGAAATCGAGGATGCGCGAGAACACCTCGGAGCCGATGACCAGGGCCCTGCGCGCCGCCCCGCTCTTGATCATCGCGTCGGCGACCGTCAGGGCGTAGACGAAGCCGGAACAGACCGCCTGCACGTCGAACGCGGCGCAGCCGGCCACGCCCAGCTTCTGCTGGACGATGCAGGCGGCCGATGGGAACACCATGTCGGGCGTGGACGTCGCGACGATGATGAGATCGATCGCATGCGGGTCGCAGTCGGCGGCTTCCAAGGCACGCCTCGCCGCCTCAACGGCGAGATCGCTGCAGGCGAGCTCCGGCGTGGCGAAGTGGCGGAAGCGGATGCCGGTGCGCTCGGCGATCCAGTCGTCGGACGTCTCGACGCCGTCGCGGGCGAGCCGCTCGGCGAGCTGGGCGTTGCTGACCGGCGCCCCGGGCAGGAAGCCGCCCGTGCCGGTGATGCGCGAGAACCGCGGCACGGCGCTCCATTGGCTACCCTCCGCGCTGCGCGCTCCGGTATTCGCCTTCGGAACGGCCGTGCGGCTCATGCGGAGTGGAGCGAGCCCACAGGCGACGGCGGCAGCGTGCCCGTCCGCAACGGGACGACGTTCCCGGGCATCGCCGCCAGCGTCGCCTGGATGCGCTGCTGAACCCGGTCGAGCAAGCCGTTCCGGGCGGCGTCGTAGGCTCGGTTCAGCGCCTGCTCGAAAGCGAACGCATCGGCCGATCCGTGGCTCTTGAACACCAGCCCGCGCAGGCCGAGCAGGGCCGCGCCGTTGTAGCGCCGATGGTCGACGCGCTTGCGAAAGCGGTTCAGCACCGGCAGGGCCGCCAGCGCGGCCAGCTGGGTCAGGGCGCTGCGCCTGAACTCCTGCTTGATGAAGCTGGTCAGCAGAGAGGCCAGGCCCTCGGCCGTCTTCAGCATGACGTTGCCGACGAAGCCGTCGCAGACCACGATGTCCGTCGTGCCCTTGAAGATATCGGTCGCCTCGACGTTGCCATAGAAGTTGACGACCCCGGCGGCCGCTGCGGCGCGGAGCAGCTCGCCCGCTTCCTTGACGGCCTCGGCGCCCTTGATCTCCTCTTCGCCGATGTTGAGCAGGCCCACCGTGGGATCGGCCTTGCCGCCGACGGCGCCGACCAGGGCGCTGCCCATGACCGCGAACTGCAGCAGGTGCTGGGCCGTGCAATCGACGTTGGCGCCGAGGTCGAGCACCGTCGTAAAGGCGTCGCGCTCGTTCGGCATCACCGTGGCGATCGCCGGCCGATCGATGCCGTCGATGGTCTTGAGCACGTAGCGGGACACGGCCATGAGCGCGCCGGTGTTGCCGGCCGAGACGCACGCCTGCGCGATGGACGCGTGCTGGTCCTGGGGCTTGACCTGACTCACCGCGACCCGCATGGAGGAGTCCTTCTTGCGGCGCAGGGCGGTCTCGATGGAGTCGGTCATCTCGACGACCTCGGTCGCCTCGACCAGGCTGCAGCGGGCCCAGCCGGCGGCCGGCGCGAGCGCCTCCGGGCGGCCGACCAGGACGAGCTCGGCTTCGGGATGCGCCGCGAGAAAGGCGCGGCAGGCCGGCAAGGTGACGGAGGGGCCGTGGTCGCCGCCCATGCAGTCGACGGCGATGCGGATCGTGGAGCCGGAAATTGCCGCCACGGGGTGCGTCGGGGGCGAAGCCGGAGCGCCGGCCGGGCTCACGCGAAGACTCGGATCAGGCGTCTGCCTTGGTCTTCAGCACCTTGCGGCCGCGGTAGAAGCCGGTCGGGCTGATGTGATGGCGCAAGTGGGTCTCGCCGGTGGTCGGCTCGATGCCGATGCCGGGCTTGGCGAGCGCGTTGTGCGCACGGTGCATGCCGCGTTTCGAGGGCGACTTCTTGTTCTGCTGAACGGCCATGGGGGTTCTCCTCTGGCCCGCGATGGGCGGGCGGCGCGATGCGGGGCCCGGCCAGCGCCGAGCGATCGCGAAAAGCCCAAGATTGTAGCAGCGCGAGCCCCCTCGAGAGGTCGCCGGCGGGCTCAGGCGGGCTTGCTGCGCTTGAGTGCCGCCAGAGCGGCGAAGGGATGGCCCTGAGGCTCCGCGGCCGGCACATCCTCTTCGAACTGCAGGGGCACCGGCACCGGGCAGACGTCGTGGCGCGGCACGATCGGCAAGGCCAGGAGCAGCTCGTCCTCGACGAGCACGTGCAGGTCGAACGAGGGCACGAGGGCGAGCACGTCTTCCTCGCCGGCCGCGTCCAACGCTGCCGCTGCATCTTCTCCGGGAACGAAGAAGAAACGGCGCCCGATGTGGAGCGGAACCGTCATCGGCTGCAGGCAACGCTGGCACTCGAGACGGACTTCGGTATCGACCTCGAGGCGGAGGGCCGCCTGCGTGCCGCCGCCCTCGAGCGCAGCGCGGTGGCCGAGGGCACGAAAGCGCACGGACGAGGGTTCCGAAGGCTCCTCCGGCAGCGTCGCCGAGCGCAGCCGCGCGAAGCTGTCCTGGCGCCACTCGCCGGCGAGCTCGGCCCCGGTCGCGGCCAGCGGCGCGAGGTCGAGCTTGCGCGGATCCGGCGGGCGAGTCGAGGCCATCGGCCCAGTGTAGGTCGGCCGGAACCCGGTTGCCGGGGTGGGAAAATGGCTCATGCCGGCACGTCGCCTGATCCTCGCTTCCACCTCGCCGTACCGGCGCGAGCTGCTGGCCCGGCTGCGCCTGCCGTTCGAGGTGCGCTCGCCCGAGGTCGACGAGACGCCGCTGGTCGGCGAACGGCCGGTCGATCTCACCGAGCGCCTGGCGCTGGCCAAGGCCGAGGCCATCGCCGACCGTGACCGCGAGTCCGTGGTGATCGGCTCGGACCAGGTCGCCGACCTCGACGGTCGCAGCATCGGCAAGCCGGGCGACCACCCGCGCGCCATTGCCCAGCTGCGCTCGATGCGCGGGCGCATGGTGCTGTTCCACACCGCGGTCGCGGTCGTCTGCCGGGCCACGGGATTGCGGGCGGTGGAGATCGCCTCGGTGACGGTCCGCTTCCGCGACTTCGACGACGACGAGATCGAGCGCTACCTGCGCGCCGAGCAGCCGTACGACTGCGCCGGCAGCGCCAAGGCCGAGACCCTCGGCATCGCCCTCCTCGCATCGATCGAATCCGACGACCCCACCGCCCTCGTCGGCCTGCCCCTGATCCGCACCTGCGCACTCCTGCGCCGCGCCGGGATCGACCCGCTCGCCGCTGCGGGGGCCGCGCCGTGACGGCTGTGACCGGCTCGCTCTATCTGGTCCCGAACACGCTCGACTTCGGCATCGCCGGCTCGGCGCCGAACCTGGGCGAGCTGCTGCCCATGGCGGCGATCCGGGTCGCGGCGCGGCTCGAGCACTGGGTCTGCGAGAACGCCAAGACGACGCGCGCCTTCCTGAAGCGCGTCGACGCGGTGGTGCCGCTGAGCCGCCCGCTGCAGGCGATCTCGATCGTCGAGCTGGCCCGTCCGCAGAAGGGGCGGCCGGCGTCAGCACGCGAGCACGCCGGCCGCGAGCCTCGCACGCTCGCCCTGCTCGATGCGGCCCGCGCCGGGTCGGACATGGGCCTGCTCTCGGAAGCCGGGCTGGCCGGGCTGGCCGACCCGGGCGCGACCATCGTCGAAGCGGCGCATGCGGCCGGCATCCGCGTGGTCGCCCTGCCGGGCGCGAGCTCGATCGCCCTGGCCCTGGCGGCGAGCGGGCTCAACGGCCAGAGCTTCGCCTTCGTCGGCTACCTGCCCATCGAGGCGGATGCGCGCGGCGCCCGCATCCGCGAGCTCGAGTCGCTGTCGCGGCGCGATGGGCAGACGCAGGTGATGATCGAGACGCCCTACCGCAACCAGGCGCTGCTTGCGGCGCTGGTGGCACAGCTCCAGCCGGGCACCGTCCTGTCGGTCAGCGCCGGCCTGACGACGGCGGCGGAGTCGACGCGCAGCGAGCCCGTGTCGGCCTGGCGCTCGCGGCCGCTCCGGCTGCCGGCCGACCTGCCGGCCGTGTTCTCGATCCAGGCGCGCTGAGCGGCGGCCCGCCTTCGCCCGCCCGCGACTTCAGGACTCGGCCGGCTCGGTCGCCCTGGCACCGAACAGGGCCGCGACCCTCTTCTTCGGCTTGATGTTCGGCGACAGGCCACGGCCGGCGGGCACGGCGCGCTTCTCCCAGGCGGGCTCGGCGTCCGAAGCGGTCGGCTCGTAGGGCTTGTCGAAGAAGGGATCGCTCGACGGCCGCGGCGCCGCGCGGACCGGGCTGCGTGCAGGCGCCGTGGCACGGGCTTCGGCAGACGCCGGCGCGCGCTCGGCGACCTCGTCGTCGTCGCGGCGGGCGCGTTCGCGGACCGGGCGCCGCATCGATTCGTCGTCGAGCTCGAGCGGCTCGAGCTCGATCTTCTTGTGGATCAGCTTCTCGATGTCGCCGACCAGGCGCGCGTCCTCGCGCGAGACGAGGGTGATGGCCAGCCCCGAGGCGCCGGCGCGCGCCGTCCGGCCGATGCGGTGGACGTAGTCCTCGGCGTTGTAGGGCACGTCGAAGTTGAAGACCGCCGGCAGGTCGACGATGTCGAGGCCGCGCGCCGCGACGTCGGTGGCGACAAGCACGTCGACCTCGCCCTTCTTGAACGCCTCGAGCGCCTTCAGCCGCTCGTCCTGCGACTTGTCGCCGTGCAGGGCGTTGGTGCGCAGGCCGTCGCGCTCGAACGAGCGGGCGAGCCGGGCGCAGCCGAGCTTCGAGTTGACGAAGATCAGCGCCTGCCCGATCGACCGCTCCTTCAGCAGCTTCAGGACGGCACGCCGCTTGTCGTCGGTCGAGACGCTGTAGAAATGCTGCTCGACGTTGGTCGCCGTCGCGTTCGGGCGTGCCACCTCGACCAGGATCGGGTCCTGCAGATAGCTCTCGGCCAGGCGCCGTATCTCGGGCGAGAACGTCGCCGAGAACAGCAGCGTCTGCCGCTGCTTGGGCAGGTATGACAGGATCCGCTGCAGGTCGGGCAGGAAGCCGATGTCGAGCATCCGGTCGGCCTCGTCGAGCACCACGTACTCGACCTGGTTCAGGACGCAGTTCTTGGCTTCGATGTGGTCCAGCAGGCGGCCCGGCGTGGCGACCAGCACCTCGACCCCCTGCTTCAGCTCGAGCGTCTGCGGCTTCATGTCGATGCCGCCGAAAACCACCGCGCAGCGTAGCTTGGAATGCGCGGCGTAGCCCTTGATGTTGTCGGCCACCTGGTCGGCGAGCTCGCGCGTCGGCGCGATCACGAGGGCGCGGACAGGATGCCGCGCCGGCGACATGCTGGCGTTGGCGTGCGGCAGCATCTTCTCCAGCAGGGGCAGCGAGAACGCCGCCGTCTTGCCGGTGCCCGTCTGCGCGGCGCCCATGACGTCGCGGCCAGCCAGGACGATGGGGATCGCCTTGGCCTGGATCGGAGTCATGGTCGTGTAGCCCTGGTCGGCGACGGCGCGCTGCAGGACCGGCGACAGGCCGATCGAGGAGAAGGTCAGGGAAGGAGCGGTCTCGGGCTCTGCGGCGGCGGTCGCGGCGGCGGTGAGGGTGCCGGCGGGTTCGGCAGGGGTTTGCAAGGAGGCGTTTTCGTGATCTGTTTCGGTCATCTCCACATTATCGGGGCGCTTGGCCGAGCGGCAAGGGAAGCAGGTTCCGGGCGCATAGAATTCGAGGCTTTTTCGCGCCCACATGATCCTCGTCACCGGCGGGGCCGGCTTTATCGGCTCCAACTTCGTTCTCGACTGGCTGGCCCAGGGCAGCGAGCCGGTGCTCAACGTCGACGCGCTCACCTACGCCGGCAACACCGAGAACCTGGCCTCCCTCGCGGGCGACGCCCGGCACACCTTGGTGCGCGGCGACATCTGCGACCGCCCGCTCCTCGACCGCCTCTTCGACGAGCACCGGCCGCGCGCCGTCGTCCACTTCGCGGCCGAGAGCCACGTCGACCGCAGCATCCACGGGCCCGCCGAGTTCATCCGCACCAACGTGCAGGGCACGTTCACGCTGCTCGAAGCCGCTCGGGCGCACTGGGCCGCCCTGCCGGCCGACGAGAAGGCGGCGTTCCGCTTCCTGCACGTCTCGACCGACGAGGTCTACGGCTCGCTCGGCAAGACCGACCCGGCGTTCCGCGAATCCGACACCTACGAGCCGAACAGCCCCTATTCGGCCAGCAAGGCGGCGAGCGACCACCTGGTGCGAGCCTGGCACCACACCTACGGCCTGCCGGTGCTGACCACCAACTGCAGCAACAACTACGGCCCGTTCCACTTCCCCGAAAAGCTCATCCCGCTGATGATCGTCAACGCCCTGGCCGGCAAGCCGCTGCCCGTGTACGGCGACGGTCAGCAGGTGCGCGACTGGCTCTACGTCGAGGACCACTGCGCCGCGATCCGCGCGGTCCTGGCCCGCGGCCGCGTCGGCGAGACCTACAACATCGGCGGCTGGAACGAGAAGCCGAACCTCGAGATCGTGCACGCGGTGTGCGCTCTGCTCGACGAGATGAAGCCGCACCCCGACGGCCCCTACGCCCGCCTCGTCACCCACGTGACCGACCGGCCCGGGCACGACCGGCGCTACGCCATCGACGCGCGCAAGATCGAGCGCGAACTCGGCTGGCGGCCGAGCGAGACCTTCGAGTCGGGGCTGCGCAAGACCGTGCGCTGGTACCTCGAGCACGGCGCCTGGGTCGAGCGCGTGCAGACCGGCGCTTACCGCGACTGGGTCGAAGCCAACTACGACCGCCGCCTCGCATGAAGATCCTGCTGTTCGGCAGGAACGGCCAGCTCGGCTGGGAACTGCAGCGCTCGCTGGCGGTGCTGGGCGAGGTGACCGCGCTCGACGCCCGAGGCGACGCAGCCGGGCCGGCCGACTTCGACGAGCCCGAGTCGCTCGCCGCCGTCGTGCACCGGGTGGCGCCAGCGCTGATCGTCAATGCCGCCGCCTACACCGCCGTCGATCGTGCCGAGACCGACGGCGCGCGGGCGCAGCGCGTCAACTCCGAGGCGCCCGGCGTGATCGCGCGGGCTGCGGCGGCGTCGGGCGCCTGGCTGATCCACTACAGCACCGACTACGTGTTCGACGGCAGCGGCAGCGCACCGTGGCAGGAGGATTCGCCCACGGGGCCGCTGAACGCCTACGGCCGCAGCAAGCTCGAGGGCGAGGCGCTGATCCGGGGCAGCGGCTGCCGGCACCTGATCCTGCGCACGAGCTGGGTCTACTCGGCGCGCGGCGACAACTTCGCCAAGACGATGCTGCGCCTGGCGACGCAACGCGACACCTTGTCGGTGATCGACGACCAGGTCGGCGCACCGACGGGCGCCGACCTGCTGGCCGACATCACCGCGCACGCCTGGCGCGCCGTGTCTGCGGCGCCGGAGCTGGCCGGCACCTATCACGCCACGGCTGCCGGCGAGACCAGCTGGCACGGCTACGCCCGCCACGTGCTCGCAGTCGCGCAGCGGCTCGGCCGGCCGGTGCGCGTCGCGCCCGACCGCATTCAGCCCGTCCCCAGCAGCGCCTACCCGCAGGCGGCGACCCGGCCGAAGAATTCGCGGCTGGCGACGACCAAGCTTCGCGATGCGTTCGGCCTCGCCCTTCCCCCTTGGCAATACGGCGTCGAGCGCATGCTCGAGGAAGTCGCCGCCCGACAGGAAACCGCATGACCCAGGCCCGGCCTCGCAAAGGAATCGTTCTCGCCGGCGGCTCCGGCACGCGCCTGCATCCGGCAACGCTCGCGCTCAGCAAGCAGCTGCTCCCGGTCTATGACAAGCCGATGGTGTACTACCCGCTCAGCACGCTGATGCTGGCCGGCATCCGCGACATCCTCCTGATCAGCACGCCGCAGGACACGCCGCGCTTCGCGGCCCTGCTCGGCGACGGGTCGAAGTGGGGCATCAACCTCAGCTACTGCGTGCAGCCCAGCCCCGACGGCCTGGCGCAGGCCTTCATCCTCGGCCGCCGCTTCGTCGACGGCCACCCGAGCGCGCTGGTGCTGGGCGACAACATCTTCTACGGCCACGACCTGCAGTCGATGCTGGCGGCGGCCTCGGCACGGCCCAGCGGCGCGACCGTTTTCGCCTACCACGTGCACGACCCGGAGCGCTACGGCGTGGTCGAGTTCGACGCCGAGCGTCGGGCTCTCAGCATCGAGGAAAAGCCGGCGGCGCCGAAGAGCAACTACGCCGTCACCGGCCTCTACTTCTACGACGAGCAGGTCTGCGACGTCGCGGCCGCGATCAAGCCGTCGCCGCGCGGCGAGCTCGAGATCACCGACGTCAATGCCCGCTACCTCTCGGCCGCGACGCTGAGCGTCGAGGTCATGGGCCGCGGCTACGCCTGGCTCGACACCGGCACGCACGACAGCCTGATGGAAGCGGGCCAGTTCATCGCCACGCTCGAGAAGCGCCAGGGGCTGAAGGTCTCGTGCCCGGAGGAGATCGCCTTCCGCTCGGGCTGGATCGGCCGCGAGGAGCTGCTGGCGATGGCCGAGCCGATGCGCAAGAACGGCTACGGGCAGTACCTGCTGCAGGTTGCGAGCACGAAGGTGTTCTGATGAAGGTGACGCGAACCCGCCTGGAAGGCGTCGTCCTCCTCGAGCCCAAGGTGTTCGGAGACGAGCGCGGCTTCTTCCTCGAGAGCTTCAACCAGCGCGCCTTCGAGGCGGCGATCGGCACTTCGGTCAGCTTCGTGCAGGACAACCAGTCGCGTTCGGCCAAGGGCGTCCTGCGCGGCCTGCACCTGCAGGTCGGACCGCACCAGCAGGGCAAGCTCGTTCGCGTCGTGCACGGCAGCGTGTTCGATGTCGCCGTCGACCTGCGCGCCAGCAGCCCGACCTTCGGGCAGTGGGAAGGCGTGGAGCTGAGCGCCGAGAACCATCGCCAGCTGTGGATCGCGCCGGGCATGGCGCACGGCTTCCTGGTGACGAGCGACTACGCCGACTTCCTCTACAAGACGACCGACTACTACGCACCGGCCGCAGAGCGCAGCGTGCGCTGGGACGACCCGGCCATCGGGATCGCGTGGCCCGACATCGGCGCGGCCTACACCCTTTCCGAGAAGGACCGGGCCGCGCCGCTGCTGGCCGACGTGCAATTTGCACGCTAGGCGCCCCGCGCGTGCCGGAGAGTCGCCTCGCGCTTGTACACTCCTGCGTTCAAACGATGAACGCACCTGCCGAAGAACCGCCCGACGCTGCGCCGAACGATGACGCCGCGGTGGCGCTGCTCCGCCTGATCGAGGCCCACCCCGACTACTCGCAGCGCCAGCTCGCCCGGGCCCTCGGCGTGAGCCTCGGCAAGACGCACTACCTGCTGAAGGCGCTGCTCGGCAAGGGCTGGGTCAAGGCGCAGAACTTCCAGCGCAGCGACCACAAGCTCGGCTATCTGTACGTGCTGACACCGAGCGGCATTCGCAAGCGCCTCGACCTGACCCAGGCCTTCCTCGCCCGCAAGGAGCGCGAGTTCGTGCGCCTGCGCACGCAGATCGCGGCCTTGCGCAAGGACCTGGCCGAGCAACGAGGTCCGCAGCCATGACAAAGCCCTCCGCTTCCGCTATCGCCGTCGTCCCGGTCGTCCTCGCCGGCGGCGGCGGCACGCGCCTGTGGCCGCTCAGCCGCGCCCTGCATCCGAAGCAGTACCTCTCGCTCGGCAACGGCGGCAAGCAGGGCGAGACGCTGTTCCAGAAGGCCGTGCTGCGCGTCGGGGCACTGGCCGGCGATGGCATCGCGGTGCGGGCGCCCTGCGTCGTGGCCAACGAGGAGCACCGCTTCACCGTCCTCGAGCAGCTCGCCGCCATCGGCCTCAAACCGGCGCGCGTGCTGCTCGAGCCGTTCGGACGCAACACCGCCGCCGCGCTGACGCTGGCGGCCATCGACGTCGCCGGCCGCGAGCAGGGCGACGCCGACCCGGTGCTCGTCGTCACGCCGGCCGATCACGCGATGGCCGACCTCGCCGCCTGCACGGGGGCCCTGCGCCAGGCGGTGGCGACGGCTCAGGCCGGCGCCATCGTCGTCCTCGGCGTCCGGCCGACGCGGCCGGACACCGGCTACGGCTACATGCGGACCGAGGCCGCCGGCGCTGGCGCCGGCGCAGCGAAGGTCGCGGCCTTCGTCGAGAAGCCCGACCTGGCCACCGCCGAGGGCTACCTCGCCGACGGCGGCTACTTCTGGAACAGCGGCGTCTTCGTCCTGCGCGCCAGCGCCTGGCGGCAGGCGCTGGCGCGGTTCCGCCCCGACATCGCCGAGGCCTGCGAAGCGGCGGCCCGCAGCGGCACAGCCGATGCCTCGTTTCACCGCTACGACCGCGAGGCCTTCGCGGCGATCCCCCCCGAGAGCATCGACTACGCGGTCATGGAACCGGCGAGCCGCGCCGGCTCCGGCATCGACGTGCGCATGATCCCGCTCGACGCCGGCTGGAGCGACCTCGGTGCATGGGACGCCGTCTGGCAGATCGGCACCCACGACGGGGACGGCAACGTGACGCAGGGCGACGCGCTGCTCAGCGACTCGCGCAACACGCTCGTCCACGCGACCAGCCGCCTCGTCGCCGTGCTCGGGCTCGACGACGTCACCGTGGTCGAGACGGCCGATGCCGTGCTCGTCGCACATCGGTCGAAGAGCCCGGCGGTGAAGGAGCTCGTCGGCACGCTGAACGCCAGCCACCGCAGCGAGGCCAGCGTGCACCGCCGCGTGCATCGGCCCTGGGGCTGGTACGAGAACGTCGACCAGGGCCCGCGGTTCCAGGTCAAGCGGATCATGGTCAAGCCGGGCGCCCGGCTCAGCCTGCAGATGCACCACCACCGGGCCGAGCACTGGGTGGTGGTCACGGGAACGGCGGAAGTGACCAACGGCGAGAAGGTCGCGATCCTCACCGAGAACCAGAGCACGTACATCCCGCTCGGCGAGACGCACCGGCTGGCCAACCCGGGGAAGGTGCCGCTCGAGATCATCGAGGTCCAGTCGGGGTCGTACCTGGGCGAGGACGACATCGTGCGGTTCGAGGACAGCTATGGGCGGCGCTGAAGCGGCCGGCCGCCCCTTCCGGTGATCCTGGTCACCGGCGGTCACGGCTTCCTGGGCCGTTGCGTCGTGCGCCAGCTCGGGGCTGCGCCGCACCTGGCGCCGCGCAGCGTCGAGCTCGATCTGCTCGACGGCGCCGCCGTACGGCGCTTCCTCGACCGCCATGAGGTTTCCAAGATCGTCCATGCCGCCGGTTTCGTCGGCGGCATCGGCCTGCACCGGCGCCATCCCGGCCGGGTCGCCGCCGAGAACCTCGTCATGGGCGTGAACCTCCTGCGCGCGGCAGCAGCGATGCGTTCGCCATCCCACGTGGTCATCGTCTCCACGGTGTGTGCGTATCCGGAGGCGGCGCCCATCCCGACCCCCGAATCCGCGCTCTACGACGGCTATCCCTCGCCCGACACCGCTGCCTACGGGCTGGCCAAGCGGGAGCTGCATTCGCTCGCCGCCGCGCTCGCGGAGGAATTCGGGCTCAGCTACAGCTACGTCATCCCGACCAACCTCTACGGGCCGGAAGACCACTTCGACGAAGCCAGGTCGCACGTCGTGCCGGCCCTGATCCGCCGCGCCCACGAGGCCCGGCGCCGCGGCGACGCGGCACTCGTCGTCTGGGGCGACGGCACGGCGACGCGCGACCTCCTCTACATCGACGAGTGCGCCCGCGGCCTGCTCCTGGCGCTCGAACGCCCGCAGGCCCGCGGCGAGGTCATCAACCTCGGCAGCGGCGAGGAGGTGAGCATCCGCACCCTGGCCGAGACGATCTGCCGCGTCGTCGGCTTCGAGGGCCGGCTCGAATGGGACGCGTCCAAGCCGCAAGGCGCGCCGCGCCGGGCGCTCGATCCGGCCAAGGCGGAACGCCTGCTGGGCTTCCGGCGCGAGGTCGGCCTCGAGGAAGGGCTTCGCCGCGCCGCCGACTGGTACTCGACCCACGCCTAGACGACAGATGGAACACATGGTCACCGACAACAGGGTCTGCATCCTCGGCATGGGCTACGTGGGGCTCACGCTCGCAGTCGTCATGGCGGAGCGGGGCTTCCGGGTCCACGGCGCCGAGATCAACCCCAAGGTGCTCGCGAAGATCTCCGACGGCGTGCCGCACTTCTTCGAGCAGGGGCTGGAGGTCCGGCTGAAGCGCGCGCTGAAGGCAGGCACGCTGAGCTTCGTCGAGCGCATCGCCCAGATCCCGGCCGACGCGCTCCCTTCCGCCTACGTTCTCACCGTCGGCACGCCGCTCGGCGCCGACCAGCGGCCGCGCATGGACATGGTGAGCAACGTGGCCGCCGAGGTCGCCGAGCACATGCCAGGCGGCTCCCTCGTGGTGCTGCGCTCGACGGTGCGGCTCGGCACGACCCGCGCCGTCGTGCTGAAGCGGCTTGAGGAGTCGGGCAAGGCCTTCGGGCTGGCCTACTGCCCGGAGCGAACCCTGGAAGGCAAGGCGCTCGAGGAGCTCATCTCGCTGCCGCAGATCGTCGGCGGCCTGACCGAGGCCGACATGTGGCGCGCCACCAGCATCTTCCAGCGGCTCACGCCGACGACGATCAAGGTCAGCTCGCTCGAAGCGGCCGAGGTCATCAAGCTCCTCGACAACTCGTACCGCGACCACATGTTCGCGTTCGGCAACGAGGTGGCCCTGCTGTGCGATGCCGCGGGCCTCGACGGCATCGAGGTGATCCGCGCCGCCAACACCGGCTATGAACGGACCAAGATCGCCATGCCCGGCTTCGTCGGCGGCCCGTGCCTGCACAAGGACCCGCACATCCTCCAGGATTCCCTCACCGATTTCGGCTTCGTCCCCGCGCTGGTGCGCGAAGGGCGGGCGCTGAACGAGAGCCTGTCGGACCGGGTCATCGACATGCTGCTGCGCGAGCTGCCGGCGGACGCGACGGCCTCGGCCGCCAAGATCTCGATCTGCGGAGTCGCCTTCAAGGGCCGGCCTGAGACCGACGACACCCGGGCCACCCCGGCCATCGAGCTGATCGCGGCACTGCGACGTCGCTTCCCCAAGGCGCAGCTCTGCGGCCAGGACTTCGCCGTCCGCGACGAAGGCATCGCCGAGCTGGGCATCGAGCCTGCGAGGATCGAGGCCGCCTTCGCCGGCGCCAGCATCGTCATCGTCGCCAACAACAACGCCAAGTACCAGTGGCTCGACCTCGATGCCCTGGCGGCGTCGATGAAGCGCCCGGCCGTCGTGTTCGACGTCTGGTCGGTGCTGCCGATGGACGAGAAGGCGGCCGAGGTCGAAGGCGTGGCGATGCGCCGCCTCGGCTCGGCCAAGGCCTGGGGGCGCAAGTGATGGCAGGGACCGTCCTCGTCACCGGCGGCAGCGGCTTCCTTGGCGCCGCCCTCGTCACCAAGCTCCTGCGCGGCGGCTGGAACGTGCGCGTGCTCGACGACAACTCGCGCGGCCGGCCGCGCCGCCTCGCGGCCGTGGCCAAGGAGATCGAGTTTGTGCAGGGCGACGTCCGCGACGCCGACGCCGTCGACAAGGCGACGCGCGGGGTCGATGCCGTTGCTCACCTCGCCTTCGTCAACGGCACCGAGTTCTTCTACTCGAAGCCCAAGCTGGTGCTCGAGGTGGGGGTCAAGGGCGCGCTCAACACGCTCGAGGCGTGCGTGCGGCACGAGGTGCCGCGCTACTGGCTGATGTCGTCGTCGGAGGTCTACCAGACGCCGCCGAGCGTCCCCACCGACGAATCGGTGCCGATGTCGATCCCCGACCCGCTCAACCCGCGCTACAGCTACGGCGGCGGCAAGCTGATCAGCGAGCTGCTGGCGATCAACTACGGCCGCGAGCGCTTCGAGCAGGTGGTGGTCGTCCGGCCGCACAACGTCTACGGCCCCGACATGGGCTACGAGCACGTGGTCCCGCAGTTCATCGGCCGGGTGCACAAGCTGTGCGAGTCCTCGGCCGACCGGCACCTCTCGCTCCCGATAAAGGGCGACGGCCGGCAGACGCGCTCGTTCGTCTACGTCGACGACTTCACCGACGGCTGCGCCCTCGCCTTCACCGAGGGCAAGCACCTCAACGTCTATCACGTCGGCACGACCGACGAGGTCTCGGTCGCCGAGCTCGCGCACAAGGTGGCGGCCTCGTTCGGCCGGACGGCGACCATCGTGCCGGGCGAGGCCCCGGCCGGCGAGACGTCGCGCCGCTGCCCCGACATCGGCAAGATCGAAGG
>NZ_JANODC010000042.1:0-1958 GCF_031412495.1 Rhizobacter sp.
GCGCTGCTCTTCCTGCGCGGCCGGCGCGACGACCTGAACGTGCGCGGCGCGTTCCTGCACATGGCCGCCGACGCGGCGGTGTCCGCCGGCGTGGTGGCGAGCGCCGCCGTCGCCCTGTGGCTCGGCTGGAACTGGCTCGACCCGGCAACCAGCCTGCTCGTCGCGGCCGTCATCCTGCTCGGCACCTGGGGCTTGTTTCGCGATTCCCTGCACCTCATGTTCGACGGCGTGCCGGCCTCGATCGACCTTGCCGCGGTTCGCGCCGAGCTGGAAGCGATGCCGGGCGTGACGAGCGTCGCCGACCTGCACGTCTGGGCCCCCGGGACGACGGAGGTGGCCTTGACCGCGCATCTGGTGATGCCTGCGGGTCACCCCGACGACGCCTTCCTGCGCGCGGCCGCGGGGCGTCTGAAGGAGCGCTTCGCCATCGGCCACGTCACCCTGCAGGCGGCGACCGAGGCGCTGATGGCGCCCTGCGAAGGCCCGGCACCGGAAAAGATGGATCAGGCATGAAGTACAAGGACTACTACGAAGCGCTCGGCGTGGGCCGCGGCGCGACCCAGGACGAGATCAAGCAGGCGTACCGCAAGCTCGCCCGCAAGTACCACCCGGACGTCAGCAAGGTCCCCGACGCCGAGGCTCGCTTCAAGGACATCAACGAGGCCAACGAGGTCCTCAAGGATCCGGAGAAGCGCGCCGCCTACGACCAGATGGGCAGCAACTGGAAGGCCGGCCAGGAATTCCAGCCGCCGCCGAACTGGGACGCCGGCTTCGAGTTCCGCGGCGGCGACGGCGGCGGCTTCGGCCCGGGCTTCGACTCGAGCGATTTCTTCGAGTCCCTGTTCGGGCGCCGGGCCCGCGGCGGACCCGGGCCGCGCCAGCGCGCGGGAATGCAGGGCGAGGACCACCAGGCGAAGGTGCTGATCGACCTCGAGGACGCCTACCGCGGCGCCGAACGCAGCATCACCCTGCGCGTGCCGGTCGAGGGACCCGACGGCCGGGTCCAGCTGCGGGAGCGCACGCTCGACGTTCACATTCCCAAGGGCATCCGCCCGGGGCAGCGACTGCGCCTGGCCGGGCAGGGCAGCGCCGGTTCGGGCGGTGCGTCGGCCGGCGACCTGTTCCTCGAGATCGGCTTCAAGCCGCACCCGCGCTTCCGGGTCGAAGGCGGCGACGTGTCGGTCGACCTGCCGATCGCGCCCTGGGAGGCGGCGCTCGGCGCCACCGTCGACGCGCCGACCCCGGACGGGCCGGTGCAGCTCACCGTGCCGAAGGGCTCGAAGCCCGCCAGCCGCCTGCGCCTGAAGGGGCGCGGCCTGCCCGGCAAGAATCCAGGGGATCTGTACGCCGTCCTGCAGATCACCCTGCCGCCGGCGGACACCGAGGCGGCGCGCGAGGGCTACGAGGCCATGCGCCGCACATTCGCCAACTTCGATCCGCGCCACGGCGCGAAAGGCTGAGACATGAAGAGACCGATTCTTTCCGCACTCCTGGCGGGCCTGGTCGTCGCTCTCGCCGGCGCCGGCTGCGCAAGTGCCGACCGCCCCGGCGCGGGGTCGAGCGCCGCAGCGGCGCTGTCGGCGGCGCAGATCGCGCAGCTGCTGGCCAGCCCCGACCGCAGCGACGCCGACCGCAGCAACGACGTGCGACGCAAGCCGGCGCAGATGCTCGAGTTCATCGGCATCCGGCCGGGCATGGTGGCGCTCGACTTGAGCGCCGGCGGCGGCTACACCACCGAGCTGCTCGCCCGTTCGATCGGCGCGACCGGGCGGGTCTACGCCCAGACGCCGCGCGCCGCGTCGCCGGCGCTCGCGGCCCGGGTCGCCAACCCGCGGCTGTCGAACATCGTCGCCGTCGTCCAGCCGTTCGAGGCCCCGGTCCCGGCCGACGTCGCCGCGAACCGGCTCGACCTGGTGACGCTGATGTTCAACTACCACGACCTCGGCCACCTGGGCGTC
>NZ_JANODC010000043.1:0-3175 GCF_031412495.1 Rhizobacter sp.
CTCCTCGCCGATCGACGCGGCGACGCTGTCGAGCCCGACCGGGCCGCCGTCGAAGCGGTGAATGACGGCCTCGAGGAGCTTCCTGTCCATGACGTCGAGGCCGTGCAGGTCGACGTCGAGCATCGCCAGGGCGCGGTCGGCCAGCGGCTTGGTGATCGCGCCGTTGCCCTTGACGTCGGCGAAGTCGCGGACGCGGCGCAGCAGCCGGTTTGCGATTCGCGGCGTGCCGCGCGAGCGCCGGGCGATCTCGATGCCGCCTTCGGCATCGAGCGGCACGTTCAGGAGCCCGGCCGAGCGGTGCACGATCCTGGCCAGCTCCTCGGCGCTGTAGAACTCGAGCCGGGCGACGATGCCGAATCGGTCGCGCAGCGGGTTGGTCAGCATGCCGGCGCGGGTGGTCGCGCCGATCAGCGTGAAGGGCTGCAGCTCGAGCTTGATCGAGCGCGCCGCCGGGCCGTCGCCGATCATGATGTCGATCTGGTAGTCCTCGAGGGCCGGGTAGAGGATCTCCTCGACGATCGGCGACAGCCGGTGGATCTCGTCGATGAACAGGACGTCGTTTTTCTCGAGGTTGGTGAGGATGGCGGCGAGGTCCTTCGGCTTTTCCAGAACCGGCCCCGAGGTCGAGCGCAGGTTGACGCCGAGCTCGTTGGCGATGATGTGGCTGAGCGTCGTCTTGCCCAAGCCGGGCGGGCCGAACAGCAGGACGTGGTCCATCGCCTCGCCGCGCATCCTCGCTGCGCCGATGAAGATCTCGAGCTGTTCGCGCGCCTTCGCCTGGCCGATGTATTCGGCGAGACCCTTGGGCCGAAGCGCCCGCTCGATGGCCTCCTCGTTCGGCGACACCGGGGCGCTGCTGACCACGCGCACCGAGGCCGGGCGCGGCAGGTCGGGGCGCGCCGCGAACTCGTCGGTGTGGATGCTCATCGCGCGATTATGGGCACCTGCCCCGGTTGCTAGACTCGCCCGATGTGCCCGCTGCCAGCCTTCATGTCGCGCCTGCCGAGGGCGCTCTCGACGCTGCTTCTCGGCGCCGGCCTCGCCTTCGTCGGCCCGGCGCTCGCGCACGGCGGCGACGCCGGCGACGTCGCCATCGGCCACCCCTTCGCGACGCCGACCGTCCCCGGCGCCAAGAACGGCGCTGCCTACGTCGCAAGGCTCGAGAACAAGGGTGCCCAGGCCGACCGCCTCCTGCGTGCCAGCACGCCGGCCGCGGCGAGCGTCGAGCTGCACTCGATGACCGTCGACGCGCAGGGGATCATGCGCATGCGCGAGGTCGACGCCATCGTCCTGGCGCCCGGGTCCACGGTCCGCATGCGCCCGGGGCAGGGCGTGCACCTGATGCTGGTCGGCCTGCGCGAGCCCTTGCGCGAAGGCGCCTCGTTCCCGATGACGCTCGAGTTCGAGCGCGGCGGCAAGGCCGAGGTCAAGGTCGTGGTGCAGCAGCCAAAGCCGGTCGATGGCGCCGCGGCGCACCCGAAGGCGCATCCGCACTGAGCTCGGCCAGCCGGGGCAGGTGCGGGCCCGGGGCCGATGCGCAGCGGGATCTACTTCGCGAGGGCGCGCAGGGCGAGCTTGATGCCGGCGGCCACCTCGACCTCGGCCGGCAGCGTCTTCAGCGTCGCGGCGGCGTCCCGGTCGCTGTAGCCGAGAGCGATCAGCGCCTGCAGGATGTCGGCCTGGGCGGAGCCGATGCTCGTCGGCGTCGCCACGGCGTCGCCGAGCTTGCCCTTCAGCTCCAGCAGCAGCCGTTCTGCCGTTTTCTTGCCGATGCCGGGCACCTTCACCAGGCGCGCGCTCTCCTGCAGGCTCACCGCGCGGGCCAGCTCGTCGACGGCGAGCCCCGAGAGAATGGCCAGGGCGGTGCGCGGGCCGACCCCGGAGATGCGGACCAGGAGGCGAAACGTCGCCCGCTCTTCCCGGGTGAGGAAGCCGAACAGGATCTGGGCGTCCTCGCGGACGACGAAGTGGGTCAGCAGGGTGACCTGCCGGCCGACCTCGGGGAGGTTGTAGAAGCTGCTCATCGGTACGTCGACCTCGTAGCCGGTGCCGTTGACGTCGACGAGGATCTGCGGCGGCGTCTTTTCCGCCAGGGTCCCGGTGAGGCGGCCGATCATGGGCGGATTATCCGGCCTGTCCCTTGCCGGTTCCCCGACAATCCGGTCCGGCCGCACCGGCCGACCGACACCCGCACCGCCTTGCCCGTGATCCTCCGCCACGCCTTCATCCCGCCTGACAACGAGCGGTTGGCCAACCTGTCCGGCAGCCTCGACGAGCACCTGCGCACCATCGCGGCGGCCTTCGAGGTCAAGATCCAGCGCCGCAACGAATCGTTCCGCATCGAGGGGCCCAAGGGACGGGCCGAGCGGGCCGTCGTCCTGCTGCAGCAGCTGTACGGGCGGGCGGCGCGGCCGATCGGCGGCGACGAGCTCGAGCTCGCCATCCTCGAGGTGCTGAGCGAGCCTGTGCCGCCGCCCGCCGCCGACGCCGCCGAGCCGGGTCCGACGGAGGTCGACCTGCGCCTGCGCACGCGGCGCCACGACCTGGTCGGGCGGACGCCGAACCAGGTCGCCTACCTGCGCACCATCCTGAGCCACGACATGACCTTCGGCATCGGTCCGGCCGGCACCGGCAAGACCTACCTGGCGGTCGCCTGCGCAGTCGACGCCCTCGAGCGCAACACCGTGCAGCGGATCATCCTGACCCGGCCCGCCGTCGAGGCCGGCGAGCGGCTCGGCTTCCTGCCCGGCGACCTGGCGCAGAAGGTCGATCCCTATCTGCGCCCGCTCTACGACGCCCTCTACGAGCTGATGGGCATCGAGCGCGTCGCCAAGGCCTTCGAGAAGGCGACCCTCGAGGTCGCGCCCCTGGCCTTCATGCGCGGCCGGACCCTGAACCACGCCTTCGTCATCCTCGACGAGGCGCAGAACACGACGCCGGAGCAGATGAAGATGTTCCTGACCCGGATCGGCTTCGGCTCCAAGGCCGTGGTCACCGGCGACACCAGCCAGGTCGACCTGCCGCGCGGCGCGACCTCGGGCTTGATCGACGCCGAGCGCGTGCTGGCCGACGTCAAGGGCATCGCGACGACCCGATTCACGGCGGCCGACGTGGTGCGCCATCCGCTCGTCGCCCGCATCGTCGAGGCCTATGGCGCGGCCGACGAACGTTCCTG
>NZ_JANODC010000044.1:0-7804 GCF_031412495.1 Rhizobacter sp.
GGCACGGTCACGCGCGTGACGATGATCTCGGTGTAGCGGCGGTCGTCCATCACCTGCGCCAGGCCAGAGGCGAGCGACAGCAGCGTCTTGCCCGAGCCGGCGGTGCCGGCGAGCGTGATGAAGTCGCAGTCCGGGTCCATCAGCAGGTTGAGGGCGAAGTTCTGGTCCCGGTTGCGCGCCGTGATGCCCCAGACCGAGTTCTTCTGGTGCGTGTAGTCCTTCAGCGTGCGCAGGACCGCCGTCTTGCCGGTGATCTCGATCACCTTGGCGTGCAGCGACGGCGCGCCGGGGGTGTCGAGGTAGACGAACTGGTTGATCAGGAGCTGCGCCGCCACGGGGCCGCCGATCCGGTAGTAGGTGAGGCCGCCCTGCTGCCAGCTCTCGACCGTCTTGGCCTGCTTCTCCCAGAAATCGGCGGGCAGCTGCTGGATGCCGGTATAGAGCAGGTCGCCGTCGTCGAGGGTCTTGTCGTTGAAGTAGTCCTCGGCAGGCAGGCCCAGCGCCCGGGCCTTGATGCGCATGTTGATGTCCTTGGACACCAGCACCACGTCGCGCTCCGGCTGCTGCTCGCGCAACGCCTTGACGACCCCGAGGATCTGGTTGTCGGCCTTGCCCTGGGGCAGGCCTTCAGGCAGCGTGACGCGGATCAGGTCGGTCTGGAAATAGAGCTTGCCGCCTGCTTCCCGGTGCCCGCTGCGGTTGAGGGCGATGCCTTCGGAGCGGCCGTCGGCGTCACGGGTGGTCATGTTCGACGCGAGGGAGTCGAGATCGCGGCTCACCTGGCGGGCATTGCGGGCGACCTCGGTCATGCCGCGCTTGTGGCTGTCGAGTTCCTCCAGCGTGATCATCGGCAGGTAGATGTCGTGCTCCTCGAACCGGAACAGCGACATCGGGTCGTGCATCAGCACGTTGGTATCGAGCACGAACAGGGTCGGCTGGCCGCCGGCGTGGGCCTTGCGCTGGGCGCGAGGCCGTTCTGCCGGCATCGGCCTCGTCGTCAGCGCCGGAGCCGGGGGCGGGGCGGACCGGGCGATCGCCGGCGGGGCTGCCGGAAGGGTGGCCTCGTTCAGCAGCTCGAGCGGCGCCGATCCGGCGGCCTCCGCATCCGGGCCGGGGCGACGGCTGCGGCGCGCGGCCGGGGCGGTGCCCGGGGCCTCGAAGTCAGCGGGACTCAGCAGGTCGGCGCGCTTGGCCGGGGGCTTGGGCAGGGGCATGGCGTCTCGGGGCAGGGATGGCGGGCGGTAGGCGACCCGGGAGGGGGCCGTCAGCCCGAAAGCTTGCCCGACGTGAAGCACAGGCAAGCCGGCGGCCCGGCCGATCGCGGATCAGGCGGCCTTCTTGAGGGCCTTGACGGCCTTGAGCACCTCGTCGACGTGGCCGGCGACGGTGAGCCCCCGCCATTCGCCGCGGAGGACGCCGCTGCCGTCGATCAGGAAGGTGCTCCGTTCGATGCCCTTGACCTTCTTGCCGTACATGATCTTGTTCTTGACGACGCCGAACATGTGGCAGAGCTTCTCCTCGGTGTCGGCGATCAGCTCGAAGGGGAGCTCGAGGTTGGCCTTGAATCGGTCATGCGAGGCCATGTTGTCGCGCGAGACTCCGAACAGCACCGCGCCGGCCTTGATGAATTCCTTGTAGTGGTCACGAAACTGCATCGCTTCGGTGGTGCAGCCAGGGGTGTTGTCCTTGGGGTAGAAATACAGGACGACGATCTTGCCCGCGTACGCCTGCGGCGTGAACTTCACCCCTCCCGTTGCAAGCGCTTCAAAGTCCGGTACGGGTTTGTTTAGGGCAGGCGTCATGTAGCTCGTGTCGATCGGCCCCGTGCGGGGCGTAACCTCGAATTATAGGGCTTGGGTGCAGGCCGCTGGCCGAGGGACCGGCTCACGGACGAGCAGTCTCGGCGGCCGTGAAAAGCAGTGCGGCGACCACCGGCCGACCTTCGGCGAAGAGCACGTTGTAGGTGCGGCAGGCAGCCGCCGTGTCCATGGTCTCGATGCCGATCTTCGCCTCGATCAGCGGCCGCAGCAGCGCCGGCGAAGGAAACCGGATCCGCGGACCGCTGCCGAAGATGACGAGCTCTGGGCCGAGCGCGGCGAGCTGCGCGAAGTGCTCCGCGCCCAGGCCGTCGAACTCGGCCACGCCCCACGGCACCACCGGCCCGCGCCAGGGAACGACGACGCTCGCCGTGTATTCGACGCCGGCCACCGCGACGCCGTCGGGCCCGTGCCGGGCGATCGCGTTCTGGCCTTCGATCCGGTCGGCGCGCATCTTCATGTCCCGATTATCCGAGCCTCCCGCGCGCCACTTGGTGCACCGGTCGACGCCCGGCACGGGCGGCCCCTGTGGTCCAATATCGGGTTGCCCCGATGCGGGCACTTCCGGAGCTTCTTCCGTGCAACCCCTTCTCAAGTCGAGCAAGCTGGCCAACGTCTGCTACGACATCCGCGGCCCGGTGCTGGAGAAGGCGCGGCAGATGGAGGAAGAGGGCCAGCACATCATCAAGCTCAACATCGGCAACATCGCCGCGTTCGGGCTCGAGCCGCCGGACGAGATCGTCCAGGACATGATCCGCAACCTGCCCGACGCGGCCGGCTACACCGATTCGAAGGGCTTGTTCGCGCCCCGCAAGGCGATCGTCCACTACACGCAGCAGAAGCACGTCAAGGGCGTCACCGTCGACGACGTCTTCCTCGGCAACGGCGCCTCCGAGCTCATCACGATGAGCATGAACGCGCTGCTCAACAACGGTGACGAGGTGCTGATTCCCGCACCCGACTATCCCCTGTGGACGGCGTCGGTGGCGCTTTCGGGCGGCACGCCCGTGCACTACCTGTGCGACGAGGCTTCCGACTGGCTGCCCGACCTCGACGACATGGCGGCGAAGATCACGCCGCGCACGCGCGCCGTCGTCGTGATCAACCCTAACAACCCAACCGGCGCGCTCTACCCGGATGCGGTGCTCGGGCGGATCGTCGAACTGGCCCGCAAGCACGGGCTCATCGTCTTCGCCGACGAGATCTACGACAAGACGCTGTACGACGGCCACCAGCACACCTCGATCGCCTCGCTCGCCGACGACGTGCTTTTCCTCACCTTCAACGGCCTGTCCAAGAACTACCGCTCCTGCGGCTACCGCGCCGGCTGGATGGTCGTCTCGGGGGAGAAGCGCCACGCCCGCGACTACATCGAAGGCCTGTGCATGCTGGCCTCGATGCGCCTGTGCTCCAACACGCCGGGCCAGCTCGCGATCCAGACCGCGCTCGGCGTCTACCAGAGCATCGACGACCTGGTCGCGCCGGGCGGCCGGCTCGCGCGCCAGCGCGACCTCGCGCACAGGCTGCTGACGGCCATCCCGGGCGTCAGCTGCGTCAAGCCGAAGGCGGCCCTCTACATGTTCCCGAAGCTCGATCCGGAGATGTACCCGATCGCCGACGACCAGCAGTTCGCCTACGAGCTGCTCGCCGAGCAGAAGGTGCTCATCGTGCAGGGGACCGGGTTCAACTGGGCGGCGCACGACCACCTCCGCGTCGTCTTCCTGCCGAATTCCGACGACCTGACCGATGCCATCGGCCGGATCGCCGCCTTCCTCGATCACTACCGCACCCGCCACTCGCGATGAAGCCATTCCAGGCCGGCCTGCTCGGCGCCGGCGTCGTCGGGGGCGGCACCTTCGCCGTCCTGCAGCGCAACCAGGAAGAGATCTGCCGCCGCGCCGGCCGCGAGATCCGCATCACCCACATCGCCGACATCGACGTGGCCCGCGCCCGCGCGCTCGCCGCCGGCGCGGCCGAGGTCGTCGCCGATGCGCGGACGGTGATCGCGAACCCGCAGATCGACGTCGTCATCGAGCTGATCGGCGGCACCGGCGTGGCGCGCAGCCTCGTGCTCGAGGCGATCGCCGCCGGCAAGCACGTGGTCACCGCCAACAAGGCCCTGCTCGCGGTGCACGGGACCGAGATCTTCGCAGCGGCGCGCCAGCGCGGCGTCGTCGTCGCCTTCGAGGCGGCGGTGGCCGGCGGCATCCCGATCATCAAGGCATTGCGCGAGGGCCTGACCGCCAACCGGATCGACTGGATCGCCGGGATCATCAACGGCACCACCAATTTCATCCTCTCCGAGATGCGCGAGAAGCGCATCGACTTCGCGACGGCGCTGGCCGAGGCGCAGCGCCTGGGCTACGCCGAGGCCGACCCGACGTTCGACATCACCGGCGTCGACGCGGCGCACAAGGCGACCATCGTCTCGGCCATCGCCTTCGGCATCCCCGTGCAGTTCGCGCGCGCCCACGTCGAGGGCATCGACTCGCTGCAGGCCGCCGACATCGCCTATGCCGAGCAGCTCGGCTACCGCATCAAGCTGCTGGCGATCACGAAGCGGCGCGCCGCCAGGGACGGTGCCGCCGCCGGCATCGAGCTGCGCGTGCACCCGACGCTGGTGCCGTCGCGGCGCCTGATCGCCAACGTCGAAGGCGCGATGAACGCGGTGATGGTGCAGGGCGATGCCGTGGGCACGACGCTCTACTACGGCAAGGGCGCGGGCGCCGAGCCCACGGCCTCGGCAGTCATCGCCGACCTGGTCGATATCGCGCGCCTCGCAACCGCCGACCCCGACCACCGCGTCCCGCACCTGGCGTTCCAGCCCGCAGCGATGCAGGACCTGACGGTACTGTCGATCGACGAGGTCGTGACCTCCTTCTACCTGCGCCTGCAGGTGGCCGACGAGGCCGGCGTGCTGGCGCGCATCACCGGCATCCTGGCCGAGCACGGCATCTCGATCGATGCCCTGCTGCAGCGGCCGACGGAAGCCGGCAGCCACGAAGGCGCGGCGCGTACCGACGTCATCATCCTGACGCACGAGACGGTCGAGGGGCGCATGACGAGCGCCATCGGCCAGATGCAGGCGCTGCCGACCGTGCTCGCGCGCATCATCCGCATCCGCAAGGAAGACCTGGCGTGAACTACCTGAGCACGCGCGGCGGGGCGGCCGGGCGCGGCTTCTCGGAGATCCTGCTCGAGGGGCTGGCGCCGGACGGCGGGCTCTTCGTGCCGGAGCGCTATCCGCAGATCGACCCGGCCACCCTCGGACGCTGGCGCACCTTGCCTTACGCGGAGCTCGCCTTCGAAGTGTTCTCCCGCTTCGTCGCCGATGTCCCGGGGGCCGACCTGCGCCGGCTGGTCAGCGCCACGTACACCGCCGCGACGTTCGGCGACGGGCGCATCACGCCCCTGCGCCCGCTCGAGCCGGGGCTGTTCGTGCTGGGCCTCTCGAACGGGCCGACGCTGGCGTTCAAGGACGTCGCCATGCAGTTCCTCGGCCACGCCTTCGAGTACGAGCTGGCCCGGCGCGGCCGGCGCCTGACGGTGCTCGGCGCCACCTCGGGTGACACCGGCAGCGCCGCCGAGCACGCCCTCAAGGGCAAGCGCGGCATCGAGGTCTTCATGCTCTCGCCGCGCGGCCGCATGAGCCCGTTCCAGCAGGCGCAGATGTTCAGCCTGCAGGACGCCAACATCCACAACGTCGTCGTCGAGGGCGTGTTCGACGACTGCCAGGACCTGGTCAAGGCGGTCTCGTCCGACCTCGACTTCAAGCGCCGGCACGACCTCGGCACCGTCAACTCGATCAACTGGGCGCGCCTGATGGCCCAGGTCGTCTACTACTTCGCCGGATATTTCGCGGCGACGAAGACGAACGACGAGGCGGTCAGCTTCGCCGTGCCGACGGGCAACTTCGGCAACATCTGCGCCGGCCACGTGGCCCGCATGATGGGCCTGCCGATCCGGCGCCTGGTCCTGGCGACGAACGAGAACGACGTCCTCGACGAGTTCTTCCGCACCGGCGCCTACCGTGTGCGCGGCGCCGACGAGACGCACGAGACCTCGAGCCCGTCGATGGACATCTCCAAGGCCTCGAACTTCGAGCGTTTCGTGTTCGACGCGCTCGGCCGCGACGCGGCGCGCACGCGAGCCCTGTTCGCGGAGGTGGAGACCCGGCGCTCGTTCTCGCTGGCCCGCGCCGACTTCGACCGCGTCGCCGGCTTCGGCTTCGTCAGCGGCAGGAGCACGTCGGCCGACCGGCTGGCGACGATCCGCAGCGTGCACGGCCGTTTCGGCGAGGTCATCGATCCGCACACGGCAGACGCGCTGAAGGTCGGCCGCGAGCACGTGGAGCCGGGCACGCCCATGATCGTTCTCGAGACGGCGCTGCCGGCGAAGTTCAACGCCACGGTCCGCGAAGCGCTCGGTTTCGATGCGCCGCGCCCGCCGGGGTTCGAGGGCATCGAGAACCTGCCGCGTCGCTTCACGGCGATTCCGCGCGATGTCGAGCGGCTGAAGTCGCTGATCGCCGGAGGCGGGTAAGCCATGGGGGCCACCGAGACGACCACCAGCCGGCCGCCGATGCTCTCGCTCGACGAGGCTGTCGAGCGGGTGCTGGCGCGCGTCCAGGCCCCGGACCCGGTAGCGGCGGAGGAGATCGCGACCTTCGACGCGCTCGGCCGCGTCCTCGCTGCCGACGTGAGCTCGCTGATCGACGTGCCGCCGGAGGACAACAGCGAGATGGACGGCTACGCCCTCCGCACTGCCGACGTGCCGAGTGCAGGGACGGTGCTGCCGGTCAGCCAGCGCATCGCCGCGGGGTCGGTGGGTAGCGCGCTCGCGCCGGGGACGGCGGCGCGGATCTTCACCGGCGCGCAGGTTCCCGCCGGTGCCGACAGCGTCGTCATGCAGGAGCTGTGTGCCACCGTCGACGGCGGCGTGCGCGTCGATGCGCTGCCCCGGCCGGGCCAATCGATCCGCCGTCGCGGCGAGGACGTGCAGCGCGGCGCCGTCGTCCTGGCCGCGGGCAGCCGCCTGACGCCGCAGGCGCTCGGCATGGCGGCCTCGGTAGGCGCGGCGACCCTGCGAGTCGGGCGGCGGCCGCGGGTGGCGCTGTTTTCGACCGGCGACGAACTGGCCATGCCCGGCGAGAAGCTGAAGCCGGGCGCGATCTACAACTCCAACCGGTTCACGCTGCGCGGGCTGATCCAGGCGTTCGGCGCCGAGTGCGACGACCTCGGCATCGTTCCCGACCGCCTGGACGCGACCCGCGATGCCCTGCGCCGGGCGGCGTCGCGCAACGACCTGATCGTCACCTGCGGCGGCGTCTCGGTCGGCGAAGAGGACCATCTCAAGCCTGCGGTCGAGCGCGAGGGGCGGCTCGACCTCTGGCAGGTCGCGATCAAGCCCGGCAAGCCGCTCGCGTTCGGCGAGGTCTTCCGCACCGACGGCTCGGCGGCCTGGTTCATCGGCCTGCCCGGCAACCCGGTGTCGAGCTTCGTCACCTTCCTGTTTGCCGTGCGGCCGGTGCTGATGCGCCTGCAGGGCGCGACCGACCTGGCGCCGCGCGCGATCGAGCTGCGCGCCGACTTCGCCTGGCCGAAGGCCGACCGGCGCCGCGAGTTCCTGCGCGTGCGCCGCAACGAGGCCGGCGGCCTCGACCTCTTCGGCCACCAGGGCTCGGCGGTGCTGACTTCGACGATCTGGGCCGACGGCTTCGTCGACAACCCCGGCGGCACGACCATCGCCCCGGGCGACCGGGTCCGCTACCTTCCCCTGGCGGAGCTGCTGGGATGAAGGTCGAGGTGCGCTACTTCGCTTCCGTCCGCGAGGCCCTGGGCGCGGGCGAGCCGGTCGAGGTCGCCGACGGCGCCGACGTCGCCGCCCTGCGCGACGCCCTCGTCGCGCGTGGCGGGCGCCACGCCGAGGCGCGCGGCCGGCCGCGGCGGCGGCGCAGCGCCCGCACCCGCGGCCGCTGCAGCGGGGCC